>JAISVV010000032.1 GCA_031271365.1 Elusimicrobiota bacterium
ATACTGCGCTTCCCAAACAACCCGGGCGATATAACGGATAAAACCGGCAAAGTTATAGGCCGCCACGAAGGCGTGTGGAACTATACCATAGGCAAGCGCAAAGGCCTCACCGGCGGCGGTACGGCAAAGCCGCTTTACGTGATAAAAATAAACCCGCGGGCCAACCAAATTATCGTGGGTTATAAAGAAGATTTATACAGCCAAACCTTAACCGCCGGGCGGGTTAACTGGGTTTCCATAGCGCAGCCGGAAAACGAAATCGAGGCGCAGGTAAAAATACGCCGCCAGCATAAAGAAGCAGCCGCCACGATAAGCGTTTTAACAAACGGCAAAGTTTTGGTAAAGTTTAAAGAGCCGCAAATGTCTGTAACCGCGGGGCAAAGCGCGGTATTTTACAAAGGAGATATTGTGCTGGGCGGCGGCATAATAGAAAGCTAAACATGAAAAAGATTTTACCCGCCGCCATAACCCTGTGCCTGGCCTTTGCCGCCTGCGGCAAAAAAGCGCCCGAGGCCGATTTCTGGCACACCAGCCCCGATTTTATAAAAGCCGTAGAGCTTGCCGCCCCCGAAGCCGTAGAAGGCCTGCTGCTAACCACCCAGACCGATTTTAACGCCCCCGACGAATTTGGCCGCACCGCCCTTATCTTTGCCGTGGAAACAACCGCCAACCCCGACGTTATAACAAAGCTGGCCGAATCGGATAAGGTAAATTTAGCCCTAAAAGATAATGACGGCAATGACGCTATGGCCGTGGCTTTAAAAACAAACAATAATCCGGAGGTTATAAAAAGATTATTAATAGCCGGCGCGCCGCTTACAAACCCCGCCGCGCTGCAAGCCGCCGCGCAAGAAAACCCGAACCCCAATATCGACAAGGTGCTTGCCGCCGCGCTCAATAAAGCGCCCTGGCATCAGGATAAGGCCTTTACCGACGCTCTTGTAAACGCCGATTTTGACGCGGTAAAAGCAATGCTGCCCTTTATCGACGTTACCGCCGCGGGCAGCGGCGGCGCAAACGCCGTTTTAACCCAGCTTACCAAAGCCAACGCGCGGGTTTTGGACCTTTTGATAAAAGCCGGCGCGCCGGTAAACCAGGCAACGGATAAAAATATCACCCCGCTTTTATACGCCGCCACCAACATACAAGACCCGCAAATAACGCAAACCCTCATTACCGCCGGCGCGGACGTTAACCAGGTTTTGCCCTGGGGCTCTACGCTGCTGTACGATATGATAAAGCATAACCCCAACAGGGCGCAGCTTTTAAAAATATTAACGCAGGCCGGCGCAAACGCCGCCGTTGTGGACGGGCAAGGCACCCCGCTTATACATTTTGCCGTGCATACTTTTACGGGCAACGCGCCTTTGTTAAAAAATATAATCGACGCGGGCGTAGCGGCTGACAGCCTGGACAAAGCGGGCTACACGCCGCTTATTATTGCCGCTATGCAAAGCCCAAACCCGCAGGTGATAGAAATACTGGCCGCCGCAGGCGCAAATGTTAACTACAAAATGCCGCCGCCAACCGAGTTTACCCCGCTTACGGCTGCCGCCGCGCATAATGCAAATGCCGATATCACGGACGCGCTTATAAAAGCCGGCGCGGACGTTAATTTGCCCGGCGTATCAAAAATGCCGCCTTTAACGGCCGCGGCCGCCTATAATGAAAACGAGCAGGTAGCCCAAAAACTGATAAACGCCGGCGCAAAACTGGACGAACCTTACCAGCCGGGCGGCAGCACGCCCGCAATGACGGCCGCCGCCGCTAATAAGAACGAAAAAGTTTTAATAGCCATAGTAAACGCCGGGGCGGATATATCGGATTATCAAAAGCTGCTCGCGCACGGCAGGCAAAACCCCAATAAAGAAGTTATAGTGCCCCTTATACAAACCCTTGAGCGGGAGCCGGACGTCCAGGCCTCTATACAAACCAACAGCACAAGCCCGAAAGCGTGGTACAATAACAGCGCCTACGAAAAAGCCGTAGAAGCAAAAGACGCCAAAGCCTTGCGCCTGGCCATCGGCGGCGGAGTAAACGTAAAGGTTATGTATATAGGGCAGCGCCGCGTAAGCGCGCTGATGCAGGCTATAGCCGATACCGACAACGAGCAAATAGCCGATGTTTTAATAAAAGCCGGCGTAGACGTTAATGCCAAAAACGAAAATAATGACACCGCCCTTTTAGTTGCCGCCTTAATAAGCAACAACCCGAAACTTATAGAAACGCTTATAAAAGCCGGCGCGGACATTGACGCCGTGGATAACACCGGCGTCACGCCGGTTATCGCCGCGGCGGCAAACAACACAAACCCGCAAATTTTGCAAACCCTGCTTGCGGCCGGCGCGAAAACCGGCGATATCGGGCTTTTGCTTGAGCACGCGCAAAAAAACAAAAACCCGCAAATACGCGATATTGTTTTAGGTATTAAATAGGCCTAAAATACCTGTAAAAATAGGCTCTTTGGCCCGCGAAAAACTGCGGCGCAAATTATATAATATAAACATATTAAGGAGAATTACTCTATGAAAAAATCTTTAGCCTTGTCTTTTATTTTTCTTGCCGTCGCGGCGTCTTTTTGCAGCGCGCAAAGCAGGCATCCGTATTACGACAACCCTAACCTTAGCAGCCCAAAGAGCATAGCCCTTCTCGGCAGCGGCAAAACCTTAGACCTTCAAATCAATAAAGAGGAAAAAGCAATTCACGACGCGGCCCAAAGCCCGATGAGCGCCGCCGCCTACAGCGCCCGCTCTGCCGCTTATCAGGAGTTTGACCGGGTATGGCCCGCCAACCGCAAAACATTCAACCATCTTCTTAGAAGCCTTGTCGCTTTGCGGGAAGAAATGATAACCGGCAACGGCGACCTTAACCAATATCTGCCGCGCGTAAAGGAGCTGGAAAATATCCTCGCCGGCAAAAGCAGACAATACGAGCCTTTCTACGAAATTGGCGTTTATAAAGAATATTCCGGGTTATATCAAAAGGCTTACCTGCTCTTTACCGAAGAAATAAGCGGTATAAAACAAGATATCCAGGACAGAAAAGACGCCATTGAAAAGCATAATAAAGAAGAAAAGGAAAAGCTAAAACACCGCCTGGAACTGCGCCTGAGACACACACAGGACAACGAGCAAAAACAAGAAATCAGAAAAGAAATAGAAAAACTTTCCCGGCAATAATAACCAGCCCCCGGTTTAAAACCGGGGGTTTTTATTTAGAGCGCTATTTTTTTTGCTTCTTTGCCCGCCTTTTCCAGGCGTTTAATTTCTTTCCATTGCGCCAGGGCTTCCTGCGCGCTGGCCGCTTTGGCGCCGGCAAAAACGTGCGGGTGGCGGCGGATAAGTTTTTGATTAAGGCCGTCTATAACGTCTTCCAGGGTAAAGCGGTTTTGCTCTTGCGCGATAGCGGCATGAAAGACAACCTGCAGCAATAAGTCGCCAAGTTCTTCCTTTAAATTTTCATCGTCTTTATTTTCTATGGCGGATATAACTTCCTGCGCTTCTTCCCGAAGGCATTTTATAAGGCTTTGATGCGTTTGGGCTTTATCCCATTTGCAGCCTTCGGGCCCGCGCAAAGCGCGCATGGTTTGCATTAACTCTTCCAACCCGGCTTTTGTTTTTTTATTCATCACTCAACCCGTATTATCTCTATATTGCGGCCTTTAATTTTTAAATATTCAAACTGCCCGTCAAAAACCTTATTCATGCCGACGTCGACGGCAATAATTTTGCCGTCGGCAGAGTGGGATACCTGCGGCATTGCGGTATGCCCTACTATTTGCCTGAAGGGCACGGCTTCATGCTGCTCAAAAAGGGCGGATAAATCCTCCCAAAAAATGCCGCCGTAACGCTCGCTGCCGCCGCGCAGATAGCTTACGTTAAAGATGGCGTGCTTATAGTTGTTATCCCGCGCAGCCTGTTTAAAAACTTCGTTTATGCGCGCGCAAAGGCCGGCTTCGCCTGCGGGCTTGCCGCCGATATCGCGCT
>JAISVV010000162.1 GCA_031271365.1 Elusimicrobiota bacterium
ATAAATTAAAAGATTTAATGCAGCTTAAAGCCAAAATGGCCGAGGTTAAAAAGCGCCTTGACAATATGGTTATCAAAGCGCAAAGCCCGCAAAAATATTTTGAGCTGACAATATCCGGCGCGCAGGAGGTTAAAGAGGTAAGGATTTTAAAAGATTTGGCCGCCGCGCCCGCGCAGGAAGTGGAGCGGGATTTAAAAGACCTCTTTAACAAAGCCCTCCGCGACAGCCAGGCAATGGCCGCGCAGACCATGGGCGACCTGACGGGCCTGGGCGGCCCGGGCGTATCGGCATGAGCGAAGTTAAAGCGGAAGCAAGGGTTTACGCGGTGGCCGGCAACTCGGCGGATACGACAAAGTACTGGTATCGTATTTTTAAGGATATCAAAGATTTTGGGTTGAACGTCTATTGCATTAATCCTTTCGTCAACGAGGTTGACGGCCTGCAAATCTACCCGGATTTAGGCAGCCTGCCGCAAAAAGGCACAGACCTTATTTTAGTGGCCCGCCCGGAAGTTTCCGCGCAGCTGGTTGATAAAGCCATAGAGCTGGGCTACCGGGATATTTACTTCCAGCCGGGCACCTACACCGAAGAAGCCGCCGCCAAAGCGCAGCGCGCCGGCATAGAAGTGCATGACTATTGCTTTATGGTTGCGCACGGCATTTGGTAAGCGGGGTTTTACTTCCAGACATTTCCAAAATCGTCCAGCGCGCTTTTCCATGCGGAGTTTTGCGGCAGCGCGCCGGCTTGGGCTTTTTTAAGCACTTCTAAAAGGTCTACGGGGCCAAATTCGCCCCAGAGGCTTACGCTTACTATATCCTGCGGCGCGACATCCACAAAAGAACGATACTCCGTGCCGTGTATATTTGTGGCAGGGCGCGTATTGAGGTATTTGGCATTTGGCTTAACTTTTATAAGCACGCCCACGGAATTGGCCGTAGGGGGCGGGTTTTGAAAAATGTAGGAGACGGCCTCCCGCTCCGAGGAGGAAAAATATACGGCAGGCCGCCCGGCGCCGGAATGCCAGAGGGTTTTATCCACTTTTATGCCCTCGCGCAAAACAGCTTCTAAATCGGCAATATCTATAATCATGCCGCGGTTTAAAAGGCCGTCGGCGCCAGCCTGGTAAAACCCGGGCGCGCCGGTGCGCAGGGCAAAATTCTTTTCGTAATAACCGTAGACGTAATTTTTGGGCAGGCTGTAGGCTTTTATAATATCGTCGGCGTGCTTGGCCATAGCCGGGCGCAGGGCTGCTATGGCCTCTTGCGCGTAAGACCGCCCGGCGGCGGGCGCGGTTTTTGCCAAAGCGCCGGAAGCGGCTTTGGCGTAAGCGTTCCTTACATACAATAAAGCGTTTTGCGTTTTACCCAGAAACTTGCGGCTTGCCAGCCTGAAAACTATCTGCCCATAAGCCATATTGGCAAAAAACTTCATTTGGAAAGAAGTCGGCAGCAAAGCAAAAACGCCCTTTGCAACAGGGCTTATTATATACTTGCCCGTAGCCGCGCCGGCGAGGGCAAATACGCTCCATTCAAACGCCGTTTGGGAAACAAGCCCGGCGGTGGATAGGAGAGAAAGTTCCCACTTAGCGTTTGAGCGGATTTTTTTGACAAGCTCCTCCTGCCGCGTTTGCCAGGTTTGGGCAAGCGCTTCGTCGCCAAGCCGGGCATAATAATAAGTGGCCAAAGCCATGGCGTCAACGGCAAATTGAAAGTAATAGGGCCCACGGCGTATGCTTTGATTGGTTATAAAATCCTCTATCTGTTGCATTTGCCCGGAAAGAACCCAATCCGCCACCAAAATATCTATAATATCAAAAGCCATTTTGTGGGCGCGGCCGCTTTCATTGTCTAAGAAATCGCCTTTGCCGCCGCGGCCGGGCACGGCAAACTTAAGGCCCAGGCGCTGCGCGTCAAAGGTGTTGGTTAAAAAACCTTTCCAAAAACTGTCGCCTTCCCGGGAGGCAAAAAAGCTTGTAGCATCCATAAAAACGCGCATGGAAACGCTTTCGTTATCCGTGCTGTTGCCCGGCGAAAAAGCAATGCCCAAAATACCTGCCTGCCGCTTTAAAGAAGCGTTTAAGATATCCTGCAGCTTCTGTTTATCTTCCCCGAAAACAGAAAGGCTGCCCGCATAAGACAGAGCGCTTATAAACGGGGATATAAAATCTACGGAGCGGTAGTTTACCTGTATGGTGCTTAACACTCTTTGCCTTAACTCGACAAACTGCGGGTTTTGCAAAAAGCCGCCCGCAAGCGCGCTTATAGAACGCGGCGCGTGATTGTTCTTTAAATAATAGAGCAAAGACAATGTTATATCTTGCGTTTGCGCCGCGCTGTAGAGGCCGCCTGCGGCTATTTGATAAAAAGCTGCAAGGGCCTCGGCGTCTTGCTGCAGTTTTTCTATTTCGCCCGCGCCGCATTTGGTTATAAAATAATGCATAACGCCGCCGGCGCCCGCTTCGCTCTGATCGGGCTGCGCGGGTAAAACGCAAACGCCCGCGCCGGGGGCGGCCGGGGTATTTTGCTCTTTTACAGCCTCTAGTTTTTGGCTTAGCTCGGCGTTTTGCGCGCTGTTATCTTGCGGGTTTAAAAAGCCCTCAAAAGCCCGCGCCGGCAAAGCGCAAAGATTAAGCAAAAAGCAAAGGCAGGTTACAAAAGCCGTGGTTTTTGATTTATTCATATAATTAAAACATATTATACATTTTAAAAGGCCGCCGCGCGCGGCAAAAAAGGCGCGCCTTTTTGCGGGCGCGCCTTTTTTTATTTTAATATTTTACGGACGGCAGACAGCCGGGGCCTGAACTATTTAAGTTTATCTATATTGTAAGCAAAACTTTTCGGGAAGGTTTCGTTAAAACCAACCCATGTTATCGCGGTGTTAGCGGCCATATTAAGCAAGAAGGTATTAGGATAAACTTCTACGTTCAGCGAAGCGGCAAACTCGCCGGCGTCGTAGATAATTGTGGCGTTTTTAAGGTTTAGCCCGCGGGCTGCCTCTTGGACGGCGGCCCGGTCTTTGTCAATATAAGCGAGGACAACCTCCACTTTTTTACCTTTATAATTCCGGGCGAACTTGTCTACTAAGGGAGCCATTTTTTTGCAGGAGTCGCAATCAACGGCCAAAAAGCTGACAAGAACGGGGTTTTCGGAAGCGACGTTAAAATCCCAGGCAGAGCCGTCCAGTTTCGGAATTATGTCGCCCGCGGCCGCCGTCACCGGCTGCGCGGACTGCATATCGGCCTTATCTCCGCCGCAGGCGGCCAAGGCTAAAACTGCCAGACATATAACCAATAATTTTCTCATATATCCATTATAGTTATTTTTAACTATACCAGTAAAGCAGTATATACACCCAGCGCGCGGCCGTATACGCCGCAGCAAAACCCCCGCCGGTATGCGGAATTTTTACTGCGGATTAAAGCAAAATTTACCGGTTTTATATCCGGCTATTTTGCCAAAAGCGCATCAATTTCTTTGGCGATCTGGGCAGGGGCTTCTTCGCTGTAGCCTGTCCAGGATTTTGCGCTTTGCGTTGTCATGTCCACCAAAAACATTTGGGGGAAAGCCTCCACCCCCATTGCGCCGCCTAAACCTTCGGCGTTATAGGCGATGAGGGCGTTTTTAAGGCCCAAATCTTTTGCGATATTTTTAGGGGTATTTAAATCTTCGTCAAAATAGGCAAAAACTATATCAACGTTTTTATCTTTATAATCGCCGGCAAGTTTATCAAGCGGCGGCGCCATGCGTTTGCAAAACCCGCAATAACCCGCCATAAAGGCGATAAACACCGGCTTTTGCGCGGCCTGCGCCTGAAAATCCCAGGCGCCGCCGGTTATTAAAGGCAGCGTATGGGCGCTTTGCACATCGGCCTTGCCGCCGCCGCAAGCGGCAACAGCTAAAACCGCCAAGGAAACAATAAGTAATTTTTTCATACCTCCATTATAAGTTATTTTTTTACTATTTTGATAAAATAATAATTAGTGAAACGTAAAACAACCGGCATCAGGCGTTATTTTGTTGAGCGCATGGAAATCGCTTTTATGCCCCGCTTGGCGCGGGGGCTTAAAATAAGCGTCTACCCCTGGGCGCTGTTGTTGTTTGCGCTTTTGTGGCTTGCCATCACCGCTTACGCGGTGTTTTTAACGGCGCAAAATATTGATTACCGCTTTACCAAGGCCGATAATAAAATTTTAAAAACCAAACTGGCCATGATAGCGGAAGAGGTTACAAGAAACCGCCGCTACCTTAAGCTGGCCCGCCAGACGGACGTGCAGATGCGCCAAATGGTGGGCATGGGCGCGGGCAATCTGCCCGGCGGCATCGCGGACGGGCGGGAAGAACGCGGGCTTACGTTTAGAGACGTCTTTGCCAAAAACCCGCAGGAAATCAGCGAGCGGGAAATTATGGCCCAGCTGCAAGAAACCACCGAATTTGCGCAGGCGCAGCTGGCCAGCTTTCAGGAAATCGCCTGGTTTTACGCCAACAAACGCAATGTAAGCGACGCAACGCCCTCTATACGCCCGGTGGAAAACGCGAGGCTTACCTCGGGGTTTGGCTACAGGCTTTCGCCTTTTGGCGGCAGGCTGGCCTCTTACCATTACGGGATTGATTTTGCCGGCCGCGCCAACGCGCCCATTGTGGCCGCAGCAGACGGCGTTGTGCGCCAAACCGGCTGGGCCGCCGGCTACGGGCAGGCCGTGCTTATAGACCACGGCTTTGGATACTCTACGCTTTACGGCCATTTGGCCGATATACGCGTCAAAAAAGGCGACAGCGTAAGGCGCGGGCAAAACATAGCAAATATGGGCACTACGGGGCGCTCCACGGGCGTACATTTGCATTATGAAGTATGGAAAGACGGCACCCCCGTCAATCCCAGAAACTATTTTAAATAGACTTTAAACAAAG
>JAISVV010000064.1 GCA_031271365.1 Elusimicrobiota bacterium
AATCTACGAATTTTTAGAAGGTAAAGGGGAGGCTACCTCCTGGCAGATTAAGATTAGCCTGAACCTCTCGGGCTCGGTTATGTACACGGCTTTGGGCCTGCTTTTGGCCGGCGGCAAAATAAATATGGAACCCGACGGGATTAACTACAAAATCACCAAACAGAGCTAGAGGAGGCCTCTAGTGTCTTACAAAACCATACACAAAAGAAGCAAAAAAAAGCAAGCTCCCAAAAAACAAGGCGGCAATTTTTTACTGGCCGCGTTTTGGGCGCTTTGTTCCGCTTTGTTTTTATGGCTGGCGTGGGTTTTGTGGATAGGCGGGCCAAACAACGGGCCGGTGGGCGGCGCGGTGTCTAAGTGGCTTTTTAACGCGCTTGGGCAGGCGGCGTATCTTATACCGGTTTTTTTACTTTACTGGCTTTGGCGCAGCGCGCGGCACAAAACGCTGGCTTTTGTAACGCTTTCCTGCGGCGTGCTGCTTACTTTAGGCGGCCTCGCAACGGGCTTTGCGTTTTTAAAAAGCGTGTTTACCGCCAGCAGTTTAAACGGCGGCGCGGCAGGCGTTTGGCTGTATAGGTTTATAGCCTCTTTAATGGGCCCGGCCGGCGCGTGTTTGCTGGCTTTGGCCTCAACCTTTATCGGCCTGCATATTTTATTTGCGATACCCTGGGTTTCCACCATACGCAAAACGGCCGAGCTTTTAAAAAGCGATTTTAACGTCTGGATGGCCGCCCGCGCCGAACTTAAGGAAAAGGTGCAGGAAGCCAAAACGCATGAAAAACCGCAGCCCCGCCGCGTAGTCGCCGGGGAAGAAAGCGCGCCAAAACCATTGCCAGCCATAAACCGCCCCGTGGCCGGCATGGTTAAAATGCCCCCGCGCGTAAAACCCGTGCAGCCCGAGCTTTTTGATAATTTAGACGCCCCGCCGCCCGCCGCCGCAGAGGAGGGGGAAAAACCTAAAAAAGAATTTATACTGCCGCCCTTGGATTTACTGGCCGCGCCGGCGGAAAGCGCCCTAATCGGCCCCAGCGACGAAGAGATAGCCCAAGCCTCCGCCAAGTTAGAAAACACTTTGCGCAATTTTGATATAGCCGCCAGCGTAACGGGCGTGGCCCCGGGCCCCGTGGTAACCCGCTACGAAATCAAACCCGACCCGGGGGTAAAAATAAGCTCCATAGTATCAATTTCCAACGATATCGCCTTGGCGATGAAGGCGCGCGGCATCCGCGTGGAGGCGCCTATACCCGGCAAAGACGCCATAGGCTTTGAAATCCCCAACGACAAGCCGCACACCGTAACCATACGCGAAATCTTGCAGGACCCTGCCTTTACCCTCTCCAAATTTAAAACCACCATAGCCTTAGGCCGCTACGCCGACGGGCTGCCGGCCACGGCGGTGGTATCCAAAATGCCGCATTTGCTGATAGCGGGCGCAACCAACAGCGGCAAAAGCATATGCGTGCATTCTTTAATAATTTCGCTTTTATACCGCGCCAAACCGCAGGAGCTTAAACTTTTGCTTATAGACCCAAAACGCGTCGAGCTTACCCTGTACGAAGGCATACCGCATTTGTACGACCCTAAAACAACGTGCGACGACGTAAGCGTGGTAAAAGACGCGCAGGGGGCGGTAAAATCCCTGCAGGCTTTGGTAAAAGTGATGGAAAAGCGCATGAAGATTTTTGAAGCCGCCAAAGTAAAAAATATAGAATCTTTTAACCTCTGGGCGCCCAAAAATAACGAAGAGAAAATGTTTTACATCGTCACCATTATCGACGAGCTGGCCGATTTAATGCTGCAAACCAAAGCCGCCATAGAAGACAGCGTGCAGCGTTTAACGCAAATGGGCCGCGCTTTGGGCATACATATAATTATAGCCACGCAGCGGCCGTCAACCAATGTTATAACCGGCGTTATTAAGGCCAATTTGCCGTCAAGGATAGCGTTTCAGGTAGCGTCTAAGATAGACAGCCGCGTTGTGCTTGACGCCAACGGCGCCGACGCCTTGTTGGGCAAAGGCGATATGCTTTATTTGGGCATATCAGACGCCAAGCCAAACCGCGTGCAGGGCTCTTACGTATCCGAGGAAGAAATTACCAAAGTAACCGACTTTTTAAGGGCGCAGGGCGGGCCGGATTATCCTTTCCAAATAATGCCCGAGCAGCCGCAAGCAGGCGCGCAGCCCGGCGAAGGCCTTGGCACCACGCCCGAGGAAATGCGCCAAGCCCTGACGCTTATTAAAGAGCGCAGGCGCGTGTCGCAGGATTTGCTTAAAGCGCATTTTGGCAGCAGCGCGCGCGCCACAAACATTTTAAGCGTGCTGGAGATGAAAGGCTTTATCACCAAGCCCGAAGGCTCCAACCGCTGGGAAATACATTACGATTTAATAGACGGCCAGCTGGCCGCGCCCGCCGGCGGCGCGGAGCCCGAGCCGCAGTACGACACAATTTATAAGTGACGGGCGGCGTCCTCCGGACGCCCGTCATTGCGAGGGCCCATTCACAGGGCGCGCGGCAATCCGGGTTCAAATTGGTGCTGTTATAAAATTATGAAAACATTTAAACTTGTACTAATCTGCCTTTTAACCTGCGCCCCAATCTGCGCACTTGCGGACGCGCAGGCGGACGCGTTGGCCGGATTCCTCTCGTGGGATAAAAAACTGGGCAATCTTACCACGGCTTACGAGCAAACCACCTCTTTTGAGGGCGTTGTAATCTCGCAGACGCAGGGCCGGCTGCAAAAAACCGGCGGCTCTATCCGCGTGGAAAGCCTGGAAAACGGCAAAATAACCAACGTGGCTGTAACCGATAAAAAAATAATTAATATCTATGACGGCAAAGGCAAGTTCGTAACCGCGCTTGGCTGGCAGGAGTGGTACGCC
>JAISVV010000155.1 GCA_031271365.1 Elusimicrobiota bacterium
CAAGTTACCTGCTTGCCAAGTTCTTCCAAAATTTTAATGGTGGTGCGCACGTCGCGCAGGTTAGGCACGCGGTTTATAACGCAGGGCTCGTCGGTCAAGAGCGTGGCCATAAGTATAGGCAGAGAGGCGTTTTTGCTGCCGCCTATTTCCACCGCGCCTTTAAGTTTACGCCCGCCTTTGATGATAAATTTATCCATTTTACCGCCCCCGCGCCTTAAGAGTTTATGTATAAATTATACAATATGCTAAACTTTTAATATGCCCGGCAAAATTATAAACATAGAAGAAGAAACAAAAATAAATTGGCGCGACACGGGCGTAAGCATTTTCTTTACGCTGCTGCTTGCCTTTTATTTTAAATGGGACGCAGGCGAATTGATGTGGGGCCTTTGGATTACAAACTTTCTTTTGTATATAAGCGTTTTAATATTCAGCGTCTTTGTTGTGGCGCGCAAATCGGTAAAACCTTTTTTGCAAAAATTCTTATTTATTTTTCTTTTACTCGCCGCGATTGCGGCCTTTTGTTTTATTAATCTTATCCCCGCAGCGCTTCTTTATTGGCTTAATCCCGCGCCCACCGGCGTTGAAATGGACGCGATGTCATTGCCGGCAGTTCTCGCTTCTTTGGTTAAATACTATTTTTTTGTGATTGTTTTAGGCTTTTGGAATTATAAATATCTCTTTTTTCTAAAGCCTCCGCCGGCGGCTGAGCGCGCCGCGGCGCAAATGCCGCCCCGAAGCGAAACTCCCGACCTGGAATGGAAAGAAAACCCGATATCCCGGGAAGAATTGCAAAAGGAAAAAATCCGGCTTCATCTTGCAAAAATGACGCGTTTAGACTGGTATGAAGGGGAGGCTTTCCTCAGAAGAGAAGTGCTTTACCCTGTTTCTATAAACCTTCTTGTGATATCCGTATTTATGTTTGCGATGGGGTTTTTAAAAGGGACGAGTTTGTGGCCTTTGGGCTATCTTCCGGCGGCGGTGGCTTTTTATGTGCCGTGGGGCAAAATAAAAAAACTTAAAAGTTTTATAGAAAAAGAAACGGACGAGGCCAAATGCTCGCCGCGCGAGCAAATGTCTGATAAAACGGGGTACGCGGTAATTGCCATGATGTGCGTTGTTATATCTATTTTGCTGGCAATATCAAAGTAGTTTTATTACTTCCTTTGCGCAAAAACAAATCTTTCTACGCCGCTGATGTCTTTGCCGATAACCGGCTTATGCCAGTTGCGCGGTTTAAAAAGTTTTACCGCTTTTGCGGCCTGGTCGTAGCCGATTTCCAAGGCCAGGGTGCCGCGCGGGTTTAAGTATTTAGGCGCGTCTTTTACAATGCGCTCTATTACCTCAAGGCCGGTTGCGCCGCCGTCTAAAGCCAGTTTGGGCTCGCGCCGGACCTCCGGCGAGAGCGTGGCTATAACCTCGCTTGGTATATAAGGCGGGTTGGAGACGATAAAATCAAATCTGTTCTCTATTTTTTCAAACAAATCGCTTTGCACAAAATTTATGCGTTTTGCAACGTTTAAATTTTGCGCGTTTTTTAAAGCCACCGCCAAAGCTTCTTTGGAAATATCGGCCGATACCACAGCCGCCGAGTGGAATAAAAACGCCAGCGTTATGGCAACGCAGCCCGAGCCGGTGCATAAATCCAAAATATTCTGCGGCTGTTTTATGGTTAAGTGTTTGACGGCCTGCTCTATCAGTTCTTCCGTCTCGGGCCGCGGTATCAGCACCGTGGGGCTTACGTTAAAAATGCGGCCGTAAAACTCCGTCGTGCCGATTATATGCGCCAGCGGGCGGCCTTTAAGTTTTTCTTCTAAAATTTGCCTGAATAAGCGTTCGTCTTTTTCAAAGACGATATTGCCGCCGAAAGCGGTTATATATGTGCGGCTTTTGTTTAGCACAAAGGCGGCGATAAGCTCGCCGTGGGTTTGCGCTTCGTCTATGTTTGCGGCTTTTAGCTGTTTGGTGCCTTCTTCTACAAGCTGCCGTATGGTTATCATGCTTTATTACTCCGAAAGTTGTTTAAGTTTTTCTTCCACCCGTCTTTTGCGCAGCAGTTCTAAAATCTCGCCGATACCGCCCTCCATAATTTCGGTTATATTATGGAAGTTTTCGTTAAGCCGGTGGTCCGTAACGCGGCTTTGGGGGAAGTTGTAGGTGCGTATTTTTTCGCTGCGGTCGCCGGTGCCTACCTGGCTTTTGCGCGCGTCGTAAATTTCTTTATTTCTTTTTTCTTCTTCCATTTGGTAAAGTTTGGAGCGCAGCATATTCATTGCTTTTTCTCTGTTGGCGCCCTGGCTGCGTTCCTCGCGGCAGGAGACAACTACGCCGGTGGGTTTGTGGATAAGACGCACGGCCGTTTCCACCTTATTTACGTTTTGGCCGCCCGCGCCGCCGGCGCGGCAGGTTTCCATCTCTATATCGGCGGGGTTAATTTCTATGTCTATGGCCTCGGCCTCGGGCATGATAGCCACGGTTACCGTCGAGGTATGCACGCGGCCTGAAGTTTCCGTATCGGGCACGCGCTGCACGCGGTGGGTGCCGGCCTCGTCGCGCAGCCAGGAGTAGGCGCCGTCGCCTTTAATAAACATACTGGCGTATTTGCAGCCTTTGAGGCCGGTGGGGGTGTATTCTAAAATTTCGGTTTTCCAGCCTTTGGCCTGGGCGAAGTGTTGGTATACGCGCAGCAGCTCGGCGGCGAAGATTGAACTTTCGTCCCCGCCGGCGCCAGGGCGGATTTCCAGGTAAATATTTTTAGAGTCATTAGGGTCCGGCGGGATAATAAGGACGCGCAGCTCTTTTATCAGCTCGGCGGGGCGGGGTTCAAGCTCCGCGATTTCGGCGGCGGCTAAGGCGGACATTTCTTTATCGCTGCCGTCTTCTATAATTTCGCGCGCTTCTTTCAGGGCTTTTTGCACGCTTTCAAGTTCGGTTATTTTTTCCACTATAGGGCGCAGGAAGGCGTGGCGTTTGGTTTTATCGCGCAGCTCATTGCCGCCGAGGCTGCCTGTTGCCATCTGCTCTTCCAAGTGCTTAAATTCGTCCTTAAATTTACTTGTGTCCATTGTTGTTCCCTGCTCCAAATTCGTCATTGCAAGAACCGCCGCAAGGCGGTATTTCGAAGCAATCCGGGTAAAATGTCGTTTGGCCTTATTTAGCGTACGGCACCTTTTTACCCGGATTGCTTCACCCGTCTTCGCTGCGCTACGCCGCGGCAAGCGTTCGGGGCCGGTATGCCCCGATATTCGCAATGACGGCGTTCGTAAAAACAAGCGGACCTCTATTCCCTAGAGGTCCGCTTGTTCAAAATTAAATCGCTACTTTGCGGCTTTTTTATCTTCTTTTTTAGCCGCTTTTTTGGCCACTTTTACCGGCGCGGTGGACAAAACTTTTTTGCCCGCTTTAGGCGCAAGCGCTTTGGCTTTGGATTTAACTTCCGTCTTGGGCTTTCTTGCGACCATTTTGCCCTGGGTGGAAGCGAATTTTTTGTTAAACTTCTCTACCCTGCCTTCGGTGTCAAGCAGTTTTTGCTTGCCGGTAAAAAACGGATGGCAGGCCGAGCAAATATCTAATTTAACAGACCTCATCGTAGATCTTGTCTGGAACGAAGCGCCGCACGCGCAGGTGACGGTAACGGCTTCGTATTTGGGATGAATCTTCTCTTTCATTTTAGTTACCTCTGGAAATTGGTTATTTATATTATAGCATAATTTGATGGCGGCTGACCCGCCTATCCCCTCACTCGCTTGCGCTCGCGTGCCCCTCTGCGCCCGCAAAGCGGGCGCAGAGGGCGCAACAACGTTAAAACCGGCTAAACTCCATTTGTTTAAGGAAGTCCTTGTTGCTTTTGGTGGCCGATAGCTTTTCTAAAAGCAATGTCATGGCGTCAACGGAGCTTAGCGGGCTTAGGATTTTGCGCATTATCCAGCTTTTGTTAAGCTCGTCTTCGGTAAGCAGCAGGTCTTCTTTGCGGGTAGAGGTTTTGTTTATGTCTATCGCGGGGAAGGTGCGGCGGTCGGCCAGTTTTCTGTCCAGATAAATTTCGCTGTTGCCGGTGCCTTTGAACTCTTCAAAAATAATTTCGTCCATGCGGCTGCCGGTTTCTACCAAGGCGGTGGCGATAATGGTTAAGGAGCCGCCCTCCTCTATATTGCGCGCCGCGCCGAAGAAGCGTTTGGGGCGTTGCAGGCTGGTGGCTTCCAGGCCGCCGGTTAACACGCGGCCGCTGGCCGGGGTGACGGTGTTGTAGGCGCGGGCTAAACGGGTGATAGAGTCAAGCAAGATAACAACGTCTTTGCCGTTTTC
>JAISVV010000008.1 GCA_031271365.1 Elusimicrobiota bacterium
AAAACGTTAAAAAACTCTTAGGCGTACCGCAAGATTACACCCTGGTCTTCTTCCATGGCGGTGCGTCCACCGCTTTAGACGCCGTGGCCTGGAGCCTTACCGAAGACAGCATAAGCGGCTTATCCTTTGGCGTATTCTCCAAAATGTGGTGCGAGGAAGAAGCCGTCCGCCTGCCCGCCGACGTTAAAAAAACTTTCATAAAACCAAAAGAAGGCGAATACGTCCCCTCCGAACTGCCGGATTTCAACGCCAGCCTGCTGCTGCTGACGCCTAACGAAACGTCCCGCGGCGCGCAGTTATCCGACGAGTATCTTAACAACGCCTGGGCCAAAAAAGGCCCCAACACTTTAGTAGCGTGGGACTGCACCTCCTGCGCGGGCGGGCGCGATTTGCCGCAGGGCAAATACGACGTTATGGTGTTCTCCATGCAAAAATGTTTTGGCACCGGCGGCGGCAGCAGCACCATCATCTTAAGCCCCCGCGCGGTTGAGCGCGCCAAAAAAATGGCGCAAAAGCGCAATATCCCCTATATGCTGGACCTTGTGCAGGGCTTAAGCAAGGTGGACAAATTCCAAACCCTTAACACCCCCAGCACCGTCAATATCTGGATGACCAACGAGGCCGCCAAAAGAATGCTTGCCAAAGGCGGCATTAAAGAAATGGACCGCATGTGCCGCGCCAACGCAAAAGTTCTCTTTGACTTCTGCAAAACCACCGATTATTTAGAGCCCATGATTAACCCCGAGGAAAACCGCTCCTACGTAACGGTTACCTTGCGCATTAAAGATAAAAACATCATAGACAGCGAACTTAACGACGCCGTCAAAAAAAGCGGCAAGGAATGCCTTAAAGACGGCATAGGCAAATACGGCAGCTATAAAGAAAATTCGCTGCGCATATCGTGCTTTCCCTTCACCGACTGGAACGGCACCCAAAACCACGAGCTCCTTTGCAAATTGATTGACTATATTGTAAAAGAACTCCGCGCGGGCAATAAATAAGGAGATTAGTGATGAAAATCTTAATTGCAGATAAGTTTCCCAAACACTGGATGGAAGCCCTTAAAAACGCCGGCCACGAAATTGTCTTCGACGCCGCGCTGGACGAAAATACCTTAGCCGCCGCCGAAGCTAAGGAAAACGCCCCCGTCATTATCGTGCGCAGCACCAAAGTTAACGCCGCCGCAATTGACGCAAGCGCCGCTTTAAAGCTGGTTATCCGCGCGGGCGCGGGCTTTGATACCATTGATATCAACCACGCCAAAGCCAAAGGCGTTGCGGTTTGCAACTGCCCGGGCACAAACTCTATCGCCGTGGCCGAGCTGGCTATGGGGCTGTTGATGTCCTTAGACCGCCGCATCCCCGACAACGTGGCCGACTTTAGGGCCCAAAAATGGAATAAGGGCGAATACTCTAAAGCCAAAGGTTTATTTGGCCGCACGCTGGGCGTTATCGGCCTTGGCAATATCGGCCGCGAGGTGGCTAAACGCGCCATGGCCTTCGGCATGAAAATAGTTGGCTTTGACCCGTATTTAAATAAAGACCTCATCAAAGGCATGGATATCAAACTGACGGAAGATTTGTACGAATTGGCCAAACTTTCCGACGCGGTTACCATACACACGCCCGCCGGCGAAAAAGGTTTTTATAACGCCAGGTTCTTTGCCGCGATGAAAGACGGGGCCTACTTTATAAATACCTCCCGCGGCAGCCTGGTAAACGAGGAAGACCTTATCAAAGCCGCGCATGAAAAGAATATCCGCGCCGCTTTGGACGTCTATCAAAACGAGCCTAAGGCCGACGCTAAAGAGTTTGTGGACCCGCTTACAAAAGAGGCTAATATCTACGGCACGCATCACATCGGCGCGTCCACCGACCAGGCGCAGGACGCCGTGGCCGAACTGGCGGTAAAAATTATAGAAACATTTGCCAAAGACGGCAGTTTCCTGCATCAGGTGAACAAATAATGATTATCGTTAAACCTTTCAAAGCATTGCGCCCCGCCAAAGACGCGGGCAGGATAGCCTCCTTCCCCTACGACGTTATTAACTCCGCCGAAGCGCGGGAGCTGGCCAAAGACAACGAAATGTCTTTTTTACACGTGGAAAAGCCGGAGATTGATTTGCCCGTAGAAGTCGATTTATACGACGCCAAAGTGTACGATATGGGCAAAACAAACTTGCAGGCGTTTATCGACAAAGGCTATTTAATCCAGGACGATAAACCCGCAATGTACGTCTACAGCCAAACCATGGACGGCAGAACGCAGTACGGCTACGTTATCGCCGCCAGCACCGAAGATTACGGCGCCGGGCGCATAAAAAAGCACGAGTTCACCCGCAAAGATAAAGAGGCCGACAGAACGCGCCTCATAAGCACCATGAACGCCACCACGGGGCCGGTGTTTTTGGCTTACAAAAACTCCGCCGCGCTGGATAAAATTATAGAAGAAACGGCTAAGCAAGCCCCCCTCTACGATATCACCAGCGAAGACGGCGTGCGCCACACCGTCTGGAAAATAGCCGACGAAGCCAAAATTAAAGAGATAGAGGCTGATTTTGCCAAACTTGACGCGCTTTACATTGCCGACGGGCACCACAGGGCGGCCAGCGCGTTTAATGTGTCTAGGGAGCGCAAAGCGGCCAACGCCGGCCATACGGGCGAGGAAAGCTATAACTTCTTTTTGGCGGTGGTCTTCCCCGCGCAGCAGCTTTATATCATGGACTACAACCGCGTAGTCAAAGATTTAAACGGCCTTAGTAAAGAGCAATTTTTAGCCAAGCTGGGCGAAATCTTTGATATACAGGAAACAGCCGAAAAGAAGCCAGCCAAAAAGAACGAGTTTGGCATGTACCTCGGCGGCAAATGGTACCGCTTAAACGTTAAAGCGCAGTTTAACGGCGGCAAGGACCCTATTAAAAGCCTGGACGTCAGCATACTGCAGGATAATGTGCTGGGCCCAATCCTTGGTATTGTGGACCCGCGCACCGATAAACGCATTGATTTTATCGGCGGCATACGC
>JAISVV010000071.1 GCA_031271365.1 Elusimicrobiota bacterium
GCGCCTTCTATGGGTTTAAGGTCCGCGTCTAAAAGGCGGGCGTGGTGGAAAGCCTCTATTTTGCTTGTGGCCCAATCGCTTAAAAAGGCGGGCAGCTGTATTGTGGAGCCTTGGTTATAAGGCGCGTTAAATTCTATTTCGGTGCCGTCGGCAAAATCATTGACGCTGGTTTGCACGCCGCCGATATTGGAGCCGGGGGCAAACTCAAAGACAAGTTTGTACGCGCCTGCGGCGTCGGGCGAGAGCGGGTAAGCGCCCTCCCTGGGTTTAAACACCGCCAGGATAAAGCGGCCCGTGCTGCCGTTTGCAAGGCTGGGCACGTCGTAGATTAAAGCGATGGTTTCGTCGGCGGTGCTTTGGTTTGTCGCGCCTTCGGTCATGGTGGGTTTTATGATATCAACCAGGGTTTGCGTATGCGCGTCTAAAAACGCCATGGAAAGCGGATAATAGCGCGCCGGCGCAATTTGCGGCACCTGCGACATATATAATGTGGCTTTAAAAGCGCCCTCGGGCAAAGCTACGGAATAATAATCCATATCGCTTACCGGGTTAATGGCCGCGTTAAGCTCGCGCCGGGCGATGGAAACAACATCAATATCCGCCGCGCCGCCCGGGCTGTTATTGGGCTCGTAGATATCGCCGGAGGCGGTGATAACGCTGTCGTAGTTGATATTATGCGCGTCGAAGGCGGCCTCTATCTTTGCCACATCGCCCGGGTGGAGCGCATTGGCAACGGCCAAAACGGCGTCGCGCACTTCTATCAGAGAATCCGGGAAGAAAAATAAAGCGTTAAAAATAATCTCATCGGCGCGGCCCTGGTCAAGTTTATAAGCAGCGGCGTCGCCGTTTCTTAACTTCCAGAGCGCCTGGCTTAAAACAAGGCCGTTTTGATGATAATTATCGTAGGTGTTTTCAACCCATGTTTGAGCGTTAAAGGCGGTGTTGCCGGATAAATTGCGGGCAATACCCTCGCCCGCGCCTACGGCCACATATGCGCCTATGCTGCTTGTATAAGGCGTAACATCGTCCGTGCCAACCAGAGAGGAAAGCGCAAAATAATCGGCCAGCGCCTCGGCGATTGCCGCGCCCTCGCCAAAATACCAAATGGGCCAAATCATATCCATGACGGCGTGTACGTACTCGTGCCTTACTATGGCGGCTTCTAAGGCAAAATTACGCCAGGAACTGCCGGTATATAAGCCCTCGCCGAACATAAAAAACTTTTCTTCCAAATCGTAGAAAGCGTTGGCCATGCCGTTATTGCCCGTAGTGCTGTAAGAATGGCCGAAAGCGTTTATAATTACCGGGAAATGCGTGTTAAGGTTTATATAATTGTTTGCGCCCAGGCCTATGAAATAGCCGCGCATGGCGTTTAGGTTATAAAAAGCGCTGGCTTCCGCTTCGTTATAGCCTTCCGAGGCGATGATATGCACAGGGCGCTTTGCATAGCCGCCGCCAAAAAGTACGGGCGCGCAAAAGGCCGTAAATTCTTCAACCTCATAATTGCCGCTTGCGCCCGGGGGCGTAAGGGAATAAGACGCAGTTTGCCCCTGCACGGGGGAAATGTTTGTGTATATAGGCCCGGTAAACGATACCCCCGGTACGCCGATATATTTGGCTAAAGGAACGGAAGGAGACTGCAAAAACTGCAAAAATGCCCTTTTAGTAATAATGCCGGAAACGTCCATCGCGCCCACGGAAAAATTACTTTTGACAACCGGCGCGGCAAAAATCGGGAAAGAGCCCGCGCCGCAAACGCCGGGGCTGTAGGTATTATTATTTGCCGGCGTAAAATTATGCCACAAAAAACTTATAGGTTCCACATTAGTGCCGTCGAGGCCCTGCTCTACGTAGAAACCGCTTGGCACGCCCGCGCCGCGGCCTTTTTGATTGGAAATAGTAAAATACGGGCCGTTAAAACTGGTAAATATTCTGTGTGAGCGGGTATTTTCAACATTCCCGCTGGAATTCGTCGCCCGCATCACGTTTGTGCCGTCGGCGAGCGCGGTAAAATAGTTAACATATAAGTTTTGCATGGGAAGAGGCAGCTGCTCCGCGCCGCTGAAGCCGGGGTAGACGGGGTTTAAGCGGGCTACAAACAGGTCGGCCTGCATTTGGCGGCTTATGCGGTTGTAAATCTGGCCGTTTTGGTCGCCAACGTAATAAGCCCATTTGCCGGGCTCCATGGGGCCGCCTTCTATGGTTACTTTCCAGGCCAGGACGGGCTCTTGGTCCAGCGGGCGCGGGTATACTATAAGCTGCGCCGCCGAGGTTGGCTTACCGGCCGCGTCGGCCGCGGCTATTGCGGCTGCCTCGGAGGCGGTTTTAACGGGCTTGATATCAAGTTTGATATCCGGGATATAGGTGCTTTGATAGTTAAGCAAATTGCCTTGTTTATCAACGTTTACTTTAACGTAGGCGCCCTCTACTTTGAGGTTTTTATAATATTGGTCGAAGTAATAATGCTCGCCAACGGCGCTTTTGCGTTGTAAATTTAGTTTAAGCTGGCGCCTGTCTACGCCCAAAAAATCTTTGTTTTTATTTAAAAAGGACAGGGCCCCGCTCTCGCCCCGGCCCACTTGCAGGCGCCGGCCGTTAACCAAAGCGCGCGGCGCGCCGGTTTTGCGGTTTATGCGTATCTGCCACGAGGAATCCGTTTTTTTATTAAACTCTTCCAGCTTTGCGTAGGCTTGCGGCTGCAGCGAAACTTGCTGCGCGGCGGCTTCTTTGCGGGCAAAGCGGCCCTTGTCGCGCTGTAAGGCGGAGGCAAGCGGGTTTGCCGCCAGTAACTGCTGGGAAAATAGTAAAACCGACAAGCAGGCCGCGGCGGCCTTTTTGGTGGTAAGCATTAAAATGTCCTCCGCTAAAGCGTTGTATGTGCTACCTTTATACAAAAATTATATCATATGTTATACTTTTTAATGTACAATAGTTTTAGCTTATTTGCCGGAGGTATTTTTAATGGATGCAAATTCCTGGGTTGTTATCGGCCTGATTTTACTTATCTGCGAAGTGTTCAGCCTTGATTTTGCCTTAAGCTGCTTTGGCCTTGCGTGCCTTGCCGCGGCTTTGGCAAGTTATCTGGGGCTTAATATTTACTGGCAGCTGGCCGTGGTAGCCGCCGTCATTTTTATTTTATTCTTCTCCGTGAGACCGTTTGCTTTAAAGTATTTAAACCAGGCTAAACATTTTAAAAGCAATGTTGACGCTTTGGCCGGCAAAAACGTAACCATCAGCGAGGTGGACGCGGCCGACAGCACCAAAGGCCGCGTTAAAATAGACGGCGATATCTGGCTTGTGCAGGCCGGCGCGCCTTTAAAAACCGGCGATACTGCCGTTATTAAAAAAATAGACGGCGCAACGCTTTTAGTAACTAAAGAGGAGGCAAAATAATGGAAATTGCATTGATAGTCTTAGTAGTTTTGGCGGTGGTCTTTTTTATAAAGGGCATAAAAATCGTCAAACAGGCGGAAGTGATAGTTGTAGAAAGGCTGGGTAAATATAACCGCACTTTAAGCGCGGGTTACAATTATATAATACCGATATTTGACAACCCCCGCAATATTGAATGGAAATACACCCGCGACGTGGGCGGGAGGTTTGTCTCCTACCTGCAGCTGCTTGAGCGCATTGATTTGCGCGAAGCCGTCTACGACTTCCCCCGGCAGGACGTTATTACAAAAGATAACGTAAGCATACAGATAAACGCTTTAATTTATTTTCAGATAACGGACCCTTTAAAAGCCGTCTACGAAGTGGCCAGCCTGCCCATGGCCATAGAAAAACTTACGCAGACCACTTTAAGAAACGTTATCGGCGAGCTGGAGCTGGACCAAACCTTGATATCGCGCGAAACCATTAACGCCAAACTGCGCGCTATACTTGACGACGCCTCTAACAAATGGGGCGTTAAAGTTAACCGCGTGGAACTGCAGGATATCACCCCCCCGCCCGCCATACGCGACGCCATGGAAAAACAAATGCGCGCCGAGCGCGAACGCCGCGCCATTATCCTGGAAGCCGAGGGCAATAAACGCTCGCAAATCCTAAGAGCCGAAGGCGAAAAGGAAGCCGCCATCAACAAAGCCGAGGGCGAAAAGCGCGCGCGCATCCTGGAAGCCGAAGGTATGGCGGAGGCCAAAGTTAAAGTGGCCGAGGGCGAAAAGGAAGCTATTAAACTGGTGGCCGATAACGTGCATCAATATTCCAACCCCGCAAATTATTTAATCTCTATTAAATACATTGAAGCGCTGCAAAAAATGGTGGAAGGCAAGGATAATAAACTTGTCTATATGCCCTTTGAGGCAACCGGCATTTTAGGCGCGGTAGGCGCGGTTAAAGAACTGGTGGAACAGCAGGGCAAAAAAAGCAAGCCCAATCCGCCGAAGTTTAATTAATTGACAAAAAACGCCCCGCCGAAACCGGCGGGGCGTTTTTTAACGCCACAATCGCAAAACCACTTGGCAAAACCTGGCACGTGGACGGAGGAAACGGGCAAAATTAAAAGCCGGGCACGCTCAGGTAACGCTCGCCGGCGTCGGGCAGGAGGACGATGATATTTTTGCCTTTGTTTTGAGGCGCGGCTGCAAGTTTTAAAGCGCCGGCAAAAGCCGCGCCCGAAGAAATACCGCAAAAAATACCTTCCTTAAGGCGCAGGACGCGGGCGCTT
>JAISVV010000107.1 GCA_031271365.1 Elusimicrobiota bacterium
AAAACGCTTTAAAAGAAAAACAGACCGACCTGCAGGAAGCGCAGCGCGCCAAGGAGCAGCTTGAAAAAAATAAACAGGAAATCCTGGCCCGCATAGAGCAGCGCAAACAAAAAGCCGCGCGGCTGAAAGAGCAGCTTGCCGCCCTAAACAAAGAGCACGAAGACGCCAAAAAGAACACCGAAACCCTGCGCCAAAACCGCGCCGGCCTGCAGCAGGAGGGCCAAACCTTAAAAGCGCAAACGGAGCAGGCCAATATCGCGCTGTACGAAGTAAAAATACGCAAAAATAATTTAGAACTGGATTTAAAAAGCACCCAAAGCGAAAGCGCCGCCCTTACCGCCGCCCAAACGGCGCGCGGCGAGCGCAGCCAAAAAGCGCAGGAGCGCATTGCCGCGCTTAACGGGGAAAAACTTTCCAGCCAGGCCAAACTTGCCGCGCAGCGCGACGAGCTGGCCGCGCTGGAGCTGGCCGACACAAAAATGCGCGGCGATTTAAACGCGTTAAAAACGGATTTTGACGCCAAAAACACCGCCTTAAACAAAAACAAAACCCGCGTAAACGAACTAACCATAAAAGCGCACGATTTGGAAAACGCCCTGACCAACCACCGCCGCCAGCGCACGTCGATAATAAACGCGCTTTTGGAAGCCTGGAACACCACGCCGGAGGAAGCCCGCATGAAATGGGGCGACAAACAGGTTGAGTTTGAGCGCGTTAAAATGATGCGCAAGCGCATAGAAAACATGGGCCCCGTAAACATGACCGCGCCGGAAGAATACGACGCCCTGGTAAGCCGCAACGACTTCCTTAAAAAACAAATAGAAGATTTGGATAACGCCAAGCGCGACTTAAAGGCCGCCATCAATAAAATAAACGCCACCACGAGGGAAAACTTTAAATACACCTTTGAGCAGGTTAAAACGCATTTCAGGAATATTTACCAAACGCTCTTTGCCGGCGGCGAGGCCGATTTATCTTTAACCGACCCGGAAAACCTGCTGGAAACCGGCGTAAACATTATGGTGCAGCCGCCGGGCAAAAAACTTTCCAGCATAGCCGTTTTATCCGGCGGGGAGAAAACGCTTGCCGCCGTTTCGCTGCTGTTTGCTTTCTTTACGCATAACCCCTCGCCGTTTTGTATACTTGACGAAGCCGACGCCGCTTTAGACGAGGCCAACGTAGAGCGCTTTTTAAGCATAGTAAAAGAGTTTGCCCAGCGCACCCAGTTTATTATAGTAACGCACAATAAGCGCACCATGGAGGCCGGCCAAATGCTCTACGGAGTTACGATGGAAGAAAAGGGCGTATCGAAAGTTTTATCCTTAAACCTTAAAGAGCAGGACGCAAAAACCCGCGAGTTCATGGCCGCCGCGGCGCAGCAAAAAGCCGAAGCTTAACCGCTAAGCTAAGGACGCTTATGAAATACGGCGTATTTTCGGACGTGCATTCTAACTACGAGGCGCTTAGCGCCGCTTTAAAGGAATTTGATAAAGCGGGCGTTGACGCCTACGCTTTCTGCGGCGATTTAATAGGCTATGGCCCCGAGCCGGAAAAATGCGCCCGCGCCCTGATGAAACTTAAAAACTTTATCCCCGTAATGGGCAACCACGACATGAGCCTGTTCAGGGACGATTTTTTTAACTGGTTCAGCGATTACGCCAAAGACTCTATTTTATTTACCTCCAAACAACTGACGCCGCCGGCAAGGGAGTTTATAAAAAACTTCCCGCCGGAATATCACGGAAAGGATTTTGCCATGGTGCACGGCTCTTTCCTGGACCCGTACCGCGATTATCTTTTATCGGCCGAACAATTTGTTTTAAATCTTGATAAATGGCAGGGCGGCGTTTGTTTTGTGGGCCCCAGCCACGTGCCGTTTATTATGAGTTACAAAAGCAACCACATGCCGCAGATAGACGTGTTTTTAGGCGCGGACGTAACGGTTAAACTTCTGCCAGGGCACAGGTATATAATTAACCCGGGCTCCGTGGGGCAGCCGCGCGATACAAACGTAAGGGCGTCCTTCGGGGTGTACGACAGCGCGGCGCACACTTTCAGGCTGCTGCGCCGGCCTTACGACGTTGAAAGCGTGCAAAAAAAGATGACGCGCGCCGGCTTGCCGGATATACTTTCAAACAGATTGAAAAAGGGGACTTGATATGAAACATTATGTAATGCTTTTTTTGATGTCAGCCGCGGTTTTTGGCGGCGCTTTGGCCGCTTTCGCCGAGGTTGATAACGCCGCCTTGGTGGAGCAGGCTGTCTTGATCCGCCGCGAAAGCGAGGGGGATTTTACCGCCAGCCCGCCTACGGGCCCCGCCAATGCAGCCGCGCCGCAGCTGGTTACGCTGGCCACGGTGATAGAGCTGTCCGACTTCCCGTCCTGGAGCACAAGGCTTGACGATAAAACCAAAAAGTATTTAAGCCAAAAAGCGCTGGAAATTATAGAAAAAGGCTATGACTTAATAAAAATCACGGGCCATACCGACAGCGAAGGCAGCTATGTGGACAATAAGCGCCTTTCCCTCAAACGCGCCGACGCCGTGGCTAAATATCTTATAAGCCGGGGTATAGATAAAAAACGCGTGCGCGTCTACGGCGAGGCGTATAATAAACCCCGCCGCGATAATAAAAGCGATGAAGGCCGCTCGGCCAATCGCAGAGTTGTGATAGAAATAGAATAGCCGCCAAAAATCGCGGCGCAATTTTTATGCCAGGCAGGGTTGTTGCCCGGTTATTTTTTAATGCCGCCGTTGCGTTGTTTGTCACTGCGCGCCGAAGGCGCGGCGGCCAATTTCCAGCCCCTCATTGAAGTTGTGACAAAATAAAACCCCCGCCTTTAATGGCGGGGGTTTTATTTTATAAATGGTGGACCCGAACGGGATTGAACCGATGACCTCCTGCATGCCATGCAGGCGCTCTCCCAGCTGAGCTACGGGCCCTTAAAAAGGGTGTTTACTTAATAATACCAAATTTTTTACTTCAAAACAATCTTGGCGGCATTGGCGGGCGGGCCACCCAAGGCCGGCGTGCCAAAAGGCCCGTTTTGCCTTATGCCTTAACTCTTAAAAACCGGCTGCTTAGGCCCTTACATATAATGTGAAGCGGTACAATTCTGTGAAAGGAGTGGCGGAAAGACAGGCTATACTAAAAACATAGGCTCGCGGCGGATAAAAAATTAACGGAAACCCTAAACAATAAAAAAGCCCCGCGTAGAAGCGGGGTTTTTTTATTGTTCTTAGCGGCGCTTTTTGCCTTTGGCGTTTTTAGCGGCCAGCGCTTTGAGGCCCGTCAGGACCAAATCGGGCGCGTAAACGTCAAAAATACCCTCGCTTTCGTACAGGCGGCCAAAGCCGCCGGTGCCCACGCTTATATATTTTTGGCCTTTAAAACACTCGCGCGCCAGCCGGGCGCAAATTTCTTTGGCTGCGCCAAGGCCGCTGTAAAATAAACCCGCCTGCAATTGGGCGGCCGTTGTCATGCCCGCGGCGCGGCCCGGGTTTTTAATTTCCACATTGGATAAAAGCGCGGCGCCGTTTGCCAAAGCGTTCATGGACATGCCTATGCCCGCGGCAATCGCCCCGCCCAGATACACGCCCGTTTTGGATACGGCGCAAAAAGTGTTGGCGGTGCCAAAATCCATAATAATAAGGTTTTTGCCCGGCTGTAACGCCATAGCGGCTTCTATGTCGCACACTCTGTCCGCGCCAAGGCCGTTAACGTGGCCTTTTGGCACTTTAACGCTTGTTTTAACGCCGGGGCCCGCAACAAAAGGTTTGACGTTAAAATATTTAACGGCGCAGTTTACAATACTGCGCGTCAAAGCCGGCACTACGGAGGAAATAGCGATGTCTTTTATATCGCGCGCGGCTATTGCGTTAGCGTGCAAAGCCTGCAATATAAAAACGCCCAATTCGTCGGAGGTTACCGCCCCGCTTGAGGCGCGCCTAAAGCTGGCTTTGATATCATCGCCGTCAAAAACGCCGACGTAAATTTGAGTGTTGCCGACGTCTATCGTAAGCAGCATATTAAGCCCCCGCCTGCCGCGCAGGGCGCAAATCAATGTTTGATTTTAAATATTCTTCAAGGAAAAGATATTGCGCGGCTTGCGAATCAAGCTCTATATAAAAGATATTTTCGCCGTCGTGGATTTCTTTTTTAATAAGGCGCAATCCGTCTAAGCTGTATGAGGGCCCCTGCCCGGTAAAAATAATATCAAGCATTGCGCCCTGCTCAAAGGCGGCATATTGCGCCGGCTGCACGCGCAGCGGATACAGGCGAAAATTTGTGGCAAAAAGCTTATTGTAAGTGCGCGGCGCGCGCGTATAGGCGGCGGTATTTTTTGTCGTAAACCGCGCGCCTTGGGGGATATCTTCAAGCGCGTAGAGCATAAAGTCGCGGGCGGGGATTTTGGCAATAGCGTCTTTTGCCTGCGCCGCAGACAGCGCTCTTGCCTCGGTCATGATGTCGTTTGCCTGCAGGTAGGCGCCTTTTTTTATATCCCTTGCCGCAATTAAAACATCCCGCGTCCGCTGCGCGTAAAGCGCGCCGGAGCAGAGTATAAATATCAAGGCGTATAATATTGTTTTCATTTACGCTTCTCCTCTAAAGCCGCGCGCGAGGCCAGCGGCAGCGGGTAGATATTGCCGTCGCCCTCGCGGCGCAGAATTATCTTTATGTTCTTTACAGGGACAAGCGCAATATGCTGCGCCTCTATGGGGCTTATCCTCAGCAAAAGATAGCGTTTGCCGCCTTCTTGTATAACGTCAATAACGTCAACTTCTTGCATTAAGGTGGCTGTGGCCGCTTCCGTTTGCTGATTTTTTTTGACAGCGTCGTCAAAAGCTGTTAAAACGTCCACTTTGCTGCCAGGCTGCGCCATAGCGGCGGTGGCGGCGTCGGTCTCAAACGCATAGATGCGGTTGTGTTTCCCGATCCTGCCGCCCAGCGGGGCAAAAGCGGGCTTTGCCGCGGCCTCGGCTTCGGGCGCGCGCGTCGGAGGTTTTTGATTGCAGGCGCAAGGCAGGAGCAAGGCTGCAAAGAGAAAGGGTATTGATAATTTTTTAATCGTTTTCATACGCCGTTCCTGATTAGTTTCAATAATGTGCTGTTTTCCGTACGGAAAACGCCGGCGTCGTCCGGGCTTCTTATAAGCATGGAATAACGCGCTTCGGGGCGGGCGCTTTTAAAGTTATCCAAAAACTGCCTGTCTTCAAGGGACAGAAGCAGCGTAATTTCGCTGTTTTCGCCTTGCGCGGCGGCTTTAAGCGCGCGTTTGTTTTTAAGTATTGTGGCCGAGGTGAGTTCTCCGTTTTCTACGTACAAAGCCATGATGTCGACGCTTTCTGTATTTTGCAGCGTAACAACCGGCGCAAGGCCGCTGACTGTCAGCTTATATTCCTGCGGCTCTTGCGGGGCGTTTTGAGCGCTGCTTAAAAGCGGCAAAAAAGGCAGCGCCAAAAGCGCAAAAAGCAAATACTTTTTTGACATAAAACCTCCCGTAATATTTACTACTCGTACCAGCTGATATCGCGCGTGGCGTACATCACCACCGCCAGCCCGGCAAACAAACCCGCCGCGCCGAATAAGAGCGAAAAATCCTGCAATTGCAAAAGCACGTACAGGTAAGCGTAAAGCGCGGCGGTGGCCGCGGCCGGCGCGGCAAAATACTTAACCCCGCTTTTGCGGATAACCGCGTATTTTGTGTAAAGCGCAATCATAAGTACTATAGCCAAAGCCGCAATGGCGTAAGCAAGGCCGAAGCTGATAAAATCCGACAACGATATCAGCAGCAAATAGAATATGGCAATAGCCAGGCCCACTAAGGCGTACTGGAAAGGATGTATAGGTTTTTTGCCCGCAATTTCAAACACAAAGCAGGCTAAAAAAGTTAAGGCTAAAAATAAAATGCCGTGCTTGCTGGCGCGTATGCCGTTGCGGTAATTGTCCACCGGGTTTGCCAAATTTATACCGAAAACCGCGCCCGTGATATCCAGCCCGCTAAAAACCTGCGGCACGCCGCTTGCCAGGTAGGAAATCTCCCACTTTGCTTTAAAGCCGTTTTTTGAAACCTCCTTTTCCT
>JAISVV010000115.1 GCA_031271365.1 Elusimicrobiota bacterium
TTGAAATGGTTGCCAGCGCGCCGCAAAGCGCGGCGGCCAGAGTGCGGCCGCTTTCCGCCGCGCCGCGCGCGGGCGCGCAGGTTTTTAACGCGGCCCGCATATCAACCAGCGCGGCCAATACAAGCGCGGCCGGCAATGTTTTAACCTCGGCGACGCGCGCGCCGTTTACGGGCACTATACGGCCCGCCTACACCCCTATGCCCGCCGCCGCCATGGTGGACCCTAAAAAATACAGCTATATCGCGGGCTTCCCTTCCCTGCTGGGCATTGCCGGCGGGGCGGCAAACATCTTTAGAATCCTGCGCCAAAGCGCGCCGGCAGCCAAAGAAACGCTGCTGCGGCAAGCCGCGCAAAGCCCTTCGCTTATTGCAAAACCGGTGCAGCCCGGGCCGGAGGTCTTTCGGGTAAGCAAAGATGAATCTATACAATGGCTGGCCCAAAACATGCTGGGCGAAGTCACGCCGCAATGGCTGGGCGAGGTAGCCGCAGGCACGGCGCCCTTTGCGCAGGAAAGTATAGATTTTGCCAAAGCCTCCATAATAGCGGCGCGGCAGGCGGCCTTCCAAAGGCAGGCGCTGCAAAACGCCCAAAGCGTAGAGAGCGCCGCCAAAGCGCAAACCGCGCGAACCCTGATAACAATTGACGCTGAAAAAATAAACGCCGCCATAAAAAAGGCAGTGCCGGTTAGAAACACCTACCTGAGTTTTAACGGCTTCGGCTATTTGCAGGCATTATTTGACCGCAGAACAGAAATAAAAGACTACCGCGGCGCGGCCATGAAAGCCATTGAAAAGGCCTCCGTCTCCGCGGCATGGAATTTTAGCAAAATCTACGGCGATAAACGCAGCCTCAGGGCTGAAGATTCCGTCTACCAGGGCCTCTTTGCCTTAGAGCTGCAAGACCAGCTAAACGCCGCTAAACTGCCTCAAAAAGTACAAGACGCCGTATTCAGCGTCTTTGCCGAAGGCCGCCACCTTGGAAGCGAAGCCGCCGTGGCAAACTATCTGTCCATAAAAGACGCCAATAACCAAATGGCGCAGACGCGCGTACAAGTGGCTAAAGAAGAAGCCGCCCTTGCCGCCGCATGGGAACGCGTGGCAAGAAAACCCTTTATCAACAATCCCCACAAAGTGCTTTTTGAAACCGAAATAGCCGGCATTACCTATCAGGTGCAGCAAGGCGCGGCAATAATGGACAGCCGCACGGGCCTCATTTCCCTGCGGGGCGAAACGCTCTCCAAACAAGGCCTGCCGAAGGAAAACTTCGGCCTTACAAAAATTGTTTTGCCAAATATAAGATTTGTCATGACAAGCGACCCTAACATACCGGTTACAAAAGAGGATTTTACCAGGTTAAGCTCTATTATAAGGTTCTCCGAGCCGGTTACCGTCACCGACGAAAGCATAGTATACCGCTACAGACACAGCGACGGCAATATAATAAGGGTTATCTTCCGCCATACGGCACATAATAAATATGCGCTCGGCGCCATGTATTACGAGCGCAAAAGAGACGCCAAAGCCAATGCGCAAAAGCAAAAAAACATAGCCGCCATAAGCGTAAAGAAGAAAAAAACAACATCGGAAAGCCGCAACCCTAAGCAGGGCGGCTCCTACAGCGAAGTGCGCCGCGCCAACGGCCGCCCGGGCTGGGACGTACACCACCTGGTGCAGCGCCGGTTAATCCCCTTTATGAAGCTGACCGACGGCAACGCGCCCTCTTTGCACATAGACCGCTACGACCACGAACTGACGCTGAGCAACGGCTTTGACCTTAAGTCGGAATACTATTTCCAGGAAATGCTTGCCGCCGTAAGAAGGGGCGAGTACCGCAGCGTACTTGCAAGAGATATCGCCAATATCCGCTCCTTCAGCGGCGCAAAATATAATAAAGGCCTGCTTGAGGCAATAAAATACGCCAAAACTTTGCCCCAATTCCAAAAAAATACCATAACGCCCCGTCATAAGCAGGCAAGCGCGCCAAAACCCCGCAAAAACCAGGGCCAGGGCGTCCTTTTCAGCAGCATAATCCCGGGCCTGCCGCAGCTTATAAGATTAGCGGAAAAAGGCGCAGCCGCGCTAAAAAGCAATGCCGCCGCGCGCAAAGCGGCCAAAGAAGAAACCGTCGGCAATAAACTTGCGCGGGGCTATGACACTATAGAAGCGGCCCTTAAAGATAATACCGCCTGGCCGGCGGCAGATATAGAGCGGCTTCTCTCTTCCCTGCGGGGCACGCTGGCCGCCGCGGAAGGCGTAAAAGGCGACGATTTTGCCGATATAGCCTTAACGCGCGAGGATTTTTTAAACCTCTTTATTCTAAACCACCCGCAGGAGTTTTTGACGTTTTTACAAACCGCGAAACCTGATATATTTAACAGATGGCTTACCGATATTTCCGATTACTTTTTTGAGCCGTTTGTACACAAGCAGTCGCAATGGCTGTACAATATTAAATCCGGCTATCTTTCGGATACTTGGGGGCTTGACACAAAGCAGCCGGCGTTCATTTACCGCGGCTTTAAGCTGGAAATAGGCAATAATATAACCGCCGCGGAGCCGCAGCAAATCGCCAAAGAACTGCACAAGGGCCGCTATCCCAAAACCTATGTGGGCGCTTCGGCGGAGTATTCTACCGGATTTCTATTTAATTATTTCCCGCAGCGAAACAGCGTGCGGGTGGAAGGCCATATTCACTTTGAAGTCCCCATGGCGGCGCCGCGGCCTGTGCAAAACCCAAAAACAATTTTTGCCCTCTACCGCATACCCACCGGCGGCGATAACCGCCGCCTGAGCATAAGCTACGACGAGGCGGAAAAAGATTTTTATTTAGGCAACCATACCCTGCCGGAAAATACGGAAATACTTATCTACAACCCCTACCGCTCCGACTGGGATATTTATAAAACAAAACACTCGCAAGACGCCGAACCGACGCTGGTAAAAACCGACGCCGTTTCCATAGAAATTATTGACGGCATGACGCTTTCCTCTCCGCGTAGAAATTTGCTTTCCATACCTCTCCTCAACGAAAGCGGCGCGGTAATAAGGAATATTTTTGTAAACAGCAGATTTACCCCTAAAAAGGGCGAAACTCTCTCCATAAGACCCATGGGCGGCAAAATGGCGCTTGTTTTATCGCGCAAAAACGTTAAAGGAACCATTACCCATAAGGAGCTGGTGTATCTCTCTGTAGCCATTGACGGCAAAGCGGTTATCGCCGGCGCCGAGCTGGAAAAAGAGATTTTAGACGGACTTAACATAGCGCATAATAAAATGTGGTCTGTCTTCAGCCTTTCGGTTTTAACGGGGTTTATCGGGCTTACAAACCTGCTGGCCTCATCTCTTAAAATCTCTTTGGGGGCCGATGCCTCTTACCTCATGATGGCGCTTATACAGGCGGCCGGGTTTTTACCAACCATAGCCTCGGCCTTCCTGCGCGTTAACGGCAAAAAAGCGTTAGACAGGGTTATCTACAGCGGCATAGCCGTCTCCGTCGCGGCGATGGCGCTGCCGATAATGTCGGGGCTTTATGTTACTCTTCCCGCAGGCGGCTTGAGCTCTACGCATTTTAACGTGCTTTTAGCCTCCATGCTTATGCTTGGCACCGGCATAACTTTAATAAACGTAGCCGCCAACCCCAGGATACAGGCAAGCTCCTCCGTGGGCAGGATAATGGTTAATAACCTGGCCTCCACTATGTGGAAGCAAATCTTCTCCGCCACTTTGGGGGTGGCGGGCTTTAGGATAGCGGCATCAATGTTCGGGTTTGAATTTCCCGTCCTCTTCCCCATATATGGCGCGCTTCTGGCTTTAGGCGGGTATTTCTACCACAAATACCAGCCCAACACCAGGGCAACCATAATCGGCCAAAAAAGCCAAAAGGGCGGCGATTCTTTGGTAAAACTTGTCGCCAAAAACCGCCTGGTGCGCGACAGCACCATTATGCTCTTTGCCTTTGCCGGCGCGGCTACTATCTTTAACAGCCACTTTACCTTAGTCTCCGGGGAGATTATTAAAATCGCCGACGCCTCCGCCGCGGTAAATAACGCCAATGCACTGCTTATGCAGGCCGGGCTTTATACCAGCGCCTTGATTCTCTCGCGCCTGCTTATAAAAGCAAAAATACCGGCCGCCGTTAACAAAATACTGGGCAATATTCAAATACTCGATAATGAAGGCGACTTTAAAGTAGTAGGCAATGTGTTGGAAAAGGCAACGCTGCTGCCGATTATAAGCGTATTTCTGATGTATACCGGCAACCCCGTTTTACAGGGGGCGGCGGTTTTCCTCTCCGGCATGGGGCTGGGTATAGTATCGCCCGTGGCAAACGGCTTTGTAAGTAAAAAGAACGACGCAAACCGGGTAAAAATCTCTATACTGCGCTCTTTGGCGGATTTCGGCAGCGCCGTACTGCCCATAGCGGCGGCGGTAGCGGCAAAAAGCTTTTTGGGCGTCTCCGACACTGGCGCGCTGGATACAAAAATCTTTATAATCCCGCAGCTATTGCTGCTGGCCCCGTTTGTCTTTGCCAAAATGCTTAGAAACGGCTACTATAACAATGATGACAGCGCCGGTAAAAACAGCGCCGACGCTAATTTATACACCTCCTTAATCCCCGGCCTGCCGCAGTTAATAAACAGGATAAAAAACGGCCTAAGCGCAATTAAAACCCGCGCCGCCGCGCGCAAAGCGGCCAAAGCCGCGGCTGCGGCGGCGGCAGAGCAGCAGGCCGCGAGCGGGCGCATAAACATTAACTACGATACGAACCTTTCCGCCACAAGCAAGCGGCTTGTGCCCATATCGGTTATAGGCACCGACGGCAGGGTTGTAAGCCGCATCTTCGTAGACAGCAAATTTAAACTTAAAGAAGGCGAAAGTTTGCTGATAACGCCTGATTTTAACGAAAAATTACAAAAAAACGTCTGGAGCCTTTATTTAACTAAAAGAACTCATGTTATCGTCTCCAAAGAACTGGTTTACACCTCGCTTGAAGTTAAAAATAACGCCATTACCGCCGAACCCTCCCTGGAGCGGGAGATTTTAGACGGCCTTAACATAGCGCACAATAAAATGTGGGCCGTATTCAGCCTTGCCATTATAGCCGGCTTTAGCGGCGTTATCAACTTAATCGCCCCGTCGCTGCAAATGGCTTTAAGCGCGGGCGGCGAAAGCTCGTTTATCGTAATGGCCCTTATACAGGGGGCGGGCTATTTACCGGCGGTGGCCTCTATCTTCCTTAAGGCGACAAATAAAAGAGGGCTTGACAGGCTTATCTACAGCGGTATGGCCGTTTCTTTGCTGGGCATGGCGCTGCCTATACCTTTTGGCCTTTACGCCGCTCTGCCGGCGGCTTTAACCGCCCCGCACATTTTAGTGCTGGGGGCGTCTATGTTCCTGGTGGGCCTTGGCTCCGCTTTTGTGGGGGTTGCCTCCAGCCCCAGGATACAGGCCAGCTCCAGCGTAGGCAAAATGACCCGTAACGGCGTAAACGCCAGTATGTGGAAGCAAATCGCCTCCGCCACCATAGGCGCGGCGGGGTTTAGGTTAGCCTCCCACTTATTCGGGGTTGATTTCCCTGTCTTATTTCCCATATACGGCGGGCTTTTAATTTTGGGCGCGGCGGCTTATAAATTTTTCCAGCCGGGCGTAAGGAATATAGCCGTAAAAAACCCCGGCCAAAGCCACGAAAATTTAGCGCAGCTTATGACAAAAAATAAGCTTGTGCGCGACAGCACCCTCATGCTTACCGTTTTTGCCGGCGTAAGCACCGTTTTTGGCGGTTACGTTACCCTGGCCGCAGGGTCGATTTTTGCGGACCCCGCCGCCTCTGCCGCCGAAAATAACGCCATGGCCTTGCTTATGCAGGCGGCTTTATACACAACCGGCATGATTTTCTCAAGAAGATTTATCGGCTTAAAAATAAACCTGCCCCAAAAGGTTAAAAAAATTATCGGCGA
>JAISVV010000068.1 GCA_031271365.1 Elusimicrobiota bacterium
CGATTAAAGTATTTAAAAACGCGCCGATATTCATGGCCACCGCGCCGCCGGCCACCGCCGCGGGGTAGGAGGCAAAATCCCACACGCCGCCTTCGCCGGGCACTATAACCACAAATAAATGCGAAAGATTAATTTTGGAAAGCAAAAAATTTATGGGCGGCATAATAATATCGGCCACCAGCGAGGTTACCACCGCCGTAAACGCCGCGCCGATAATGATGCCGACGGCCATAGCTATCATATTACCTTTTACCGCAAACTCGCGGAACTCTTTTAGCATATTTTTAATCATATTTTCCCCACTATAAATAATAACGGCAGGCCTTTTGCGGGCCTGCCGTTATTATAGCAAAGTAATTTGGTTTTATTGTGTGAGCAAGTTATGCGGCCCCGGGCACAAAAGCTGCGGCGCAATTTTTACGCCGGGTTAAGCCTTGCCGCCGGGCAGCGCGCGGATTGCCGCTGCCGCCGGGCCTTGCGGCCGGGGTTGTGATGAGCGGGGCAAAATAAAACACTCCGCCGCTTCGCAGAGTGTTTTATTTTATATTAATCCGGCCTTACTTCCCAAACGCTATTTTTATTACCTCGTCCACGTGGCTTACGGGTATCAGCTTTAACTCTTTGCGGATATCCTGCGGTATCTCGCTTACGTCCTTTTCGTTGGTTTTGGGGTAAAGTATCGTCTTTATGCCCTCGCGGTACGCGGCTAAAAACTTTTCTTTTATCCCGCCTACCGGCAGCACGCGGCCGGTTATAGTAACCTCGCCCGTCATGGCCAGGCCTTTTTTAACGGGTTTATTTGTTATCAGGCTTACTAAAGCCGTAGTTATGGCCGTGCCGGCCGAGGGCCCGTCTTTGGGCACCGCGCCTTCGGGGAAGTGGATATGGAAATCCGTCTTATCAAAGTTTAGTTTTTTGCCATAGCCTTTGGCCCGCGCGTACGTCAGCGCGGCGCGGACGCTTTCCTTCATCACGTCGCCCAGTTTGCCTGTTAGGATAAGCTGGCCTTTGCCGTCAAATTTAGTGGCTTCTATGGCCAGCGTTTCGCCGCCGACAGACGTCCACGCCAGCCCGGTGGAAATGCCTACCCCGTTTTCTTCCGCGGCAAAGTTGGCGTATTTGGGTACGCCCAAAAACTCGTGCAGGTTTTTTGCGGTTACCTTTACGGGTTTTTTGTTCTCTACGTATTGGCGCGCGGCTTTGCGGCATATGGTGCCTATCTCGCGCTCAAAATTCCTTACGCCGGCCTCGCGCACGTATTCTTTCATGATAAGGTCCAGGGCGGGTATTTCTATTTTAAGCGAGTTCTTTTCCAAGCCGTGCTCTTTCATTTGCCGGGGTATAAGATATTGCTCGGCGATAGCGCGCTTTTCGTAATGCGTGTAGCCGGAAAATTCTATAATCTCCAGCCTGTCGCGCAGCGTTACCGGTATGCTTGATAAGCTGTTGGCCGTAGTGATAAACATTACTTTAGAGACGTCAAAGGGCACGTCTAAAAAGTGGTCGACGAAGTCTTTATTTTGCTCCGGGTCCAAAAGCTCCAGCAAAGCCGCCGCAGGGTCGCCGCGCCAGTCGGAGCCCATTTTATCAATTTCGTCCAGCAGGAAGACGGGGTTATTGCTTTTGGCTTTGCTTATGCCCTGTATAATGCGCCCCGGCATGGAGCCGATGTAAGTGCGCCTGTGGCCGCGGATTTCGCTTTCGTCGCGCACGCCGCCTAAGGACATGCGCACAAATTTGCGCCCCACGGCCTCCGCTATAGATTTGGCGATAGAGGTTTTACCCGTGCCGGGCGGCCCTACAAAGCACAAAACCGGCCCGCGCAGGCTTTTGGTAAGCTGGCGCACGGCCAGGTATTCTATAATGCGCTCTTTAACTTTTTCAAGCCCGTAGTGCTGCGCGTCTAAAACTTTGCGGGCTTTTTTGATATCCAAAACGTCTTCGGTGCCGGCGGCCCAGGGCATGTTTACAAGCCAGTCTAAAAATGTTTTAGACACCGTGGCCTCCGGCGAGAAGGGCGCCATTTTGGAAAGGCGGTCAATCTCCTTTTCGGCGGCTTCGGCGGCGTTTTTGGGCAGGCCGTTCTTTTTAACTTTGGCGCGCAGGTCGTCTATATCTTTTTGGAAATCGTCCTTTTGGCGCAGTTCTTTTTGTATGGCCTTCATTTGCTCGTTAAGATAGTATTCTTTTTGCGATTTTTCTATCTGGCTGCGCACTTTGGAATGTATTTTTTCCTCAAGGCCCATGATTTCGACTTCGCTGGCAAGCAGCTTTAAAAGTTTTTCCAGGCGGGCTTTGACGGGCACGGTTTCTAAAATATCCTGCCTGTCCTGCGTTTTGACAATGATGTTGGAGGCAATGGTATCGGCCAGTTTGGAGGGCTCCTCTATCTTGCGCAGAAAGGACACGCCCTCTATGGCTATGCGTTTTGTGACCATGGCGTATTCTTCAAACTGGTCTAAGGTTTGGCGCATGAGGGCCTGGATTTCGGCGTCTGCGGGGGTGTCGTCTACGGGGTAATCGGCCTCGGCAAACCAGGCGCCGGCGACGGGGTTGTAATCCAGCTTTGTAAGTTTTGCGCGCGCTACGCCTTGCAGAAATACTTTCATGCTGCCGTCGGGCATTTTTAGGGATTGCGTAATTTCGGCCAGCACGCCGAAGGAATAAAGGTCGGCCCGTTTAGGGTCGCTGACTTCAGGCGTTTTTTGGGAGACGGCTATCACATACTTGCCCGTGGTGCCGAGGGCCAGGTCTATGGCCATAACGCTTTTTTTGCGGTCTACCGATATCGGCAGCGACATACCCGGGAACATCACCACGTCGCGCACGGCGATGGCGGGCAGGCTTTTTGGAGTGTTTTGGGTTTCGTTTTTTATATCGTTTATCATGTTCATATTGGTTACCTCTTGCAAGAGCTACCTTTATATTATAAACAATTTTAGCAAAGAAAGCAAGTGACTGCTAATTATAAGGCCCGAAAAAGACCAAGTTACCCGCTACCTTAGTCTTTTTGTCGCGGCGGCGGGAAAAAAGATACAATTGTGTTATGACAGAAAAAGAAATTGTTTCGCTGTTGAATTTGCCCGGCGGCGCGCTTTTTAAAGCGGCCGATGAGGCGCGCCAAAAAGCCGTCGGCGACGGCGTGCATTTGCGCGCGCTTATAGAATTTTCAAATCATTGTGCCGCCAACTGCCTTTACTGCGGCATAAGGCGCCAAAACCCCGAAGTAAAGCGTTATCGCATGAGCGCG
>JAISVV010000076.1 GCA_031271365.1 Elusimicrobiota bacterium
TTTTTTAACGCAAAAATCTATAAGCGGTTTTGTGCCGCCTTCAACGCAGATATCTATATCAAAAGTTTTTTTACCGAGGTAATAATCGCGCGCGAAACCGCCCACAACCCACGCTTTTAATTTTGCTTTTTGCGCGGCTTGGCCGATTTCTTTTAACACGCTTAATTGCTTCATATTCTGGGCGGCAGCTCTTTGCCGGCTTGCATGTCTTTGATAAAAGTTTCAAGCATATTTAAGGCCGGGTTTTGTTTTAAAACGGCTTGCGCGGCTTTTATCAAACCCTCGCGCGTATACGCCCCGCCGTCAACCGGCAGGTAAAACGGATAGCCGCTTACGCGCGCGCCGGCGCGCCTTAAAGCCGCCAGTTTAAAGCCAAGCTGCGCGCTTAAAGCGGCGATAACCTCGCTCTGCGCCGCGGCGGCGGCCTCGTAGTCAAGCATGGCTTTAAGCTCTTCCAGGCCGGCTAAATAAAACGGCTCGTAGCTGATATTCATGGAGGCAAGATTTTCTTTTAAAGTTTTAAAATCCCGCTTCATTTTGGCTTTTACGGCTTCAAAATCTTTTTTATCCCCGCCGGGGGAAACGAAAGCCAGCAACTCGTTGGGCGGGTCAAAGTAAATTATATTTCTGTCGTGATAAAAAAACGCGCCGCAGGCGGGGCAGGAGATTAAATTAAGCTCGCCGCCGAGCAAAGAATCTTTAAGTTCCGCGTCGGCGTCCCCACGCACGAGGGACCAAAACTCCGCGTCAAAATTTTCGCCGCAATTGGGGCAGGCGGCGGCGCCTTGGCCTTTGATTGATTTCATATAATATAGTTTAGCAAAATGTTAAAATGAAAGTACCGGCACGCCCCGTTAGCTCAATTGGCCAGAGCGTCGGTCTTCGGAACCGAAGGTTGCGGGTTCAAATCCCCCACGGGGCATTCGTCTTCGCTTCGCTACGACGCAATAGAAGCGGAATATTTTATACAACACCAATAATTGCCGGCTGACGATTTTAGCGGAAGACGAACCGCGTCGCAGCGCAGCGAAGACGGGGATGTCCATGAGATACGTTTACATCTTAGAAAGTATAAACTTCCCAAACACCTTTTATATCGGGGCAACTTCTGACTTAAAAAGGAGGCTTGCCGAGCATAACTCAAAAGAACAAAAGTACACGGGAAGATACCAACCTTGGTTTATAAAGTGCTATTTCGCATTTAAAAATCATACCAAAGCCAATGCCTTTGAAAAATACTTAAAAACATCTTCCGGCAGAAGTTTCACAAAGAAACATTTTTAAAAAATTAGAAAACAGCCGCTTCGCTAAACCGCAAAATATTTAGTACCATTAAGTAAATATTTATACAGGAGAAAATATGACAGATACAAACAAGAAATCGTCCGTCTTTATTCAGTTGCTGCCGGTGATGTTTGCTTTCTTTGTTATGGGCTTTGTCGATTTGGTCGGCATCGCCACCAACTACGTTAAGGCCGACTTCCACCTTTCAGACACCGCGGCTAACCTGCTGCCTTCAATGGTGTTTTTATGGTTTTTAGTGTTCTCTGTGCCAACCGGCATGCTGATGAACAAAATCGGCCGCCGCCAAACGGTGCTGCTGAGCTTTATCGTAACCGCCGTTGCGCTTTTAATCGCGTCTATACCGGTTTTCTACAGCTTTATCGGCATGATGGCCGCCTTCTGCCTTTTGGGCATAGGCAACACCATGCTGCAAGTGTCTTTAAACCCGCTGGTTACAAATATCGTCGCACCGCAGCAGCTGGCCAGCACGCTTACCTTTGGGCAGTTTGTTAAAGCGATATCTTCTTTCGTCGCGCCGATTATCGCCACCTGGGCCGCCTCGGCCACCGGCAACTGGAAGATGCTCTTCCCGATATTTTTGGTAATCACGGTTTTAGCCTGGATAGGCCTTGGCCGCGAGAAAATTAAAGAGCAGCCCGCCGGCAAAATTTCCACGTTTAAAGACAGCTTTGCCCTGCTGGCCGACAGCACGATACTTTTGTGCTTTATCGGCATTATCTGCCACGTGGGCATTGATGTGGGCACCAACGTAACCGCGCCTAAAATCCTTATGTCGCGCGCGGGGCTGGATTTAAACCACGCCGCCTACGCCGCCAGCCTTTATTTTTTGTTTAGGACTATAGGCGCCTTCTCCGGCAGTTTTATTTTGGCCAAATGGTCTGCCAAAAAGTTCTTTGTTATCAGCGTGGTTTTAATGCTTGCGGCTTTATGCGGCATGATATTTTTGCAAAGCAAAGCGGCTTTATATGTTTGCATCGCGGCGATGGGTTTTGGCAACTCTAATATTTTCTCTATTATCTTTGCACAGGCGCTTTTGCATAAGGCGGATAAGACTAACGAAGCCTCCGGCCTGCTGGTTATGGGTATATTCGGCGGCGCGCTGTTCCCGCCGGTGATGGGTTATGCGTCTGATATGTTTGGCTCGCAAACGGGCGCGGCGGCGGTTATGGTTGTTGGCGTGGCGTATTTATTATTCTTTGCCACTAAAATAAAAGCTAAAGCGCATAGTTAGGCAGTCTTTAAATAATAAAAAAAAACTCCCCGCACGCTACGGCGGGGCGTTTTATTTTGCATAGCCTGCCCCAATGCCCAGCGGACCAGTGTACCGGGTTACTCGGTCCGGTCTAATGAGCTTCGCCGGCCGGTACATCTGCGCCCCTCCGATAAAAGCCTTTATCATGCCGTTTTTTATGCTAAAATGGTACATATATCAATAGCAAGGAGCAAATTTATGGGCGGACATTCGCATTGGGCGGGCATAAAGCATAAAAAGGCTTTGGTTGACGCTAAAAAAGGCAAAGTTTTTACTAAACTTATAAGGGAAATTACCATAGCCGCAAAAATGGGCGGCGCGGATTTAGCCAGCAACGCGCGCCTGCGCAAGGCTGTGGATGATTCCAAAGCCGCCAACATGCCCGCGGACAACGTAAAGCGCGCCATCATGAAAGGCACCGGCCAGCTGCCCGGCGTAGTGTACGAAGAAATTACCTACGAAGGCTACGGCCCGGGCTCCGTCGCCGTTATAGTTGAATGCACCACCGATAACAAAAACCGCACGTTTGCGGAAATCCGCAAAAAATTCTCCGACAAAGGCGGCAGCATAGGCACTACCGGCTGCGTTTCCTATATGTTTGCCAAAAAGGGCATGATTTTAGTGGATAAAGCCGCAATAAGCGAAGAAGATTTAATGAACTTAGCCCTTGAAGCCGGCGCGGAAGACATTAAAACCCAGGCCGAAGGCTACGAAATTATTACCCCCGCGGAAGCCTTTGACGCCGTAAAAGCCGCCATAGAGGCCAAAGGCATAACGCCCGCGGAAGCCAAAATAACCATGATCCCCGGCAACGAAGTGGACGTTAAAGACGAAGAAACCGCCAAAAAAATCTTGGGCCTGGTAGAAAGTTTAGAAGAACATGACGACGTAAAAGACGTCTATACCAACGAGAACATAGCAGAAGATATACTTGCAAAACTCTAGAGTTTTGGGCATAGACCCCGGTTTGGACAGAACCGGCTGGGCCGTGGTACAAAACAACGGGCCGGCCGGTTTTGCCTTAGAAGCCTGCGGCTTAATACATACCGCCGCCGGCGAGCCTTTGCCAAGCCGCCTAAACACAATCTACGAAGAAATTGGCAAAATAGCCGCCGCCTTAGCCCCGCAAAACGCCGCGATGGAAGAAATGTTTTTTATGAAGCGCGCCTTAAGCGTATCTTACACCATACAAACGCGCGGCGTTATAATGCTGGCTTTGCACCGCCGCAATCTTAACATCTTTGCCTATCAGCCCAAAAAAGTAAAACTAAGCGTCTGCGGCAGCGGCGCGGCGGATAAAAAGCAGGTGCAGCGCATGGTGCAGCTTACTTTAAAGCTGCAAGAGCCCCTAAACCCCGACGACGTGGCCGATGCCGCCGCTATAGGCATATGCCACTTAAAAACCGCGCCTTTAGCCGCGCAGATAAACCTGCAAAAACAATTTTTAGAAAAAATAAAACAAGCGCAAAAGGCCGTAAAAAAATAGGTCTAAAAGCGGCGCGCGCCTGGGCCCAAGGGCCCTGTTACAAAGTATGGCTTTCCTGTATCATTTAGACATAGAACTATTATTAAGGAGAACAGCAGCAATGAAAAAATTATTACTGGCAGCACTTAGCGTTATGCTTTTAGCGGGCGCCGCTTTTGCCCAGGATTTAAAGAAAATGACCAGCGAAGAGTTGGCAAAACTGACAATCCAGGAAATTAAATACTTCTCCCAGACGGTGCAAAAACGCACCCCGCAAGGCGGATGGCACGCTTTGGACGTGGTAGATTTAGCGGCTGTCTATAACGAACTTGCCCTGCGCGCCGATGAGGGCAGCTTTAATAAGGCGGAGTTTAAAAAAATCGCCCTGATGATGAACGAAAGCGTACACGACGGCCACACAAACGGCAAACTTACGCCGCTTTACATTATCGCCATGGATTATTACCAAAAAGCGAAGCTGGCCTCCAGCTCTGCAGACGCTAAAGAATTGGCCGCTTTTGTCGCCCGCGCGGACGCCGATATAGCAAAAGCAGCAAAAAATTAAAAATTTGTTTAAATAAAGCGTTTTGAAACAAAAAACCCCGCCCCGAAAAGCGGGGTTTTTTGTGGCATTAGCCCGCATAAATAAAGTAAAATCATTTATATGATTGCTTACCTCAAAGGCGAAATTTTAGAAATTACCGAAGCCGGCGTTATCCTGCTTGCGGGCGGCGTGGGGTATGAAGTTAACCTCGCGGGCCCCAGCGCGGCCGCGCTGGAAACCGGGCAGCAGGCGGGGCTTTATATAGCGGAATCGCTCTCGCCGTACGACGGCACTTCGCTGTACGGGTTTTTAAGCAAAGAAGATAAGCGGCTGTTTCTGCTTTTTAAAGAACAAATACCAAACACCGGCCCCAAAAAGGCGCTGGAGTTTCTGTCCAAAGCGTTGCGCAGCGTGGCCGACTTTCATCAGGCTATCGTCACGCAGGACCCTAAAATTTTAACCGGCATCTTTGGCTTTACCGCCAAAACGGCGCAAAAGTTGATAGACTCTTTAAAAGATAAAATGGACAGCGTTTCCGTGCAGGGCGAAGTTAAAATAAAACAGGCCGAAATCCCCGCCATGGGCGAGGTATTGGCCGCCCTGAGCGCGCTGGGCTACAGCGGGGCCGAGGCCAAACGCGCCATAGAGGCCATCTACCG
>JAISVV010000181.1 GCA_031271365.1 Elusimicrobiota bacterium
CGTCGGAGAGGATTTCGGCTATGGCTTTGGTTTGGTCTTCGGTTTGCTCGTAGGGGAAAGAGTCTTCAAACTCCCTTTCCATATGGTCGTTGCCAAATAAAGTTTCGGCGGCGTTGGCCTGGCGCAGGGCTTCAAGCTTTAAAATTTCTTTTGCGGTTTTTTGCGCGTCTTCTTTGACGCGTTTTTTAACCTCTTTCCATGCGTTGCCGCTTAAAGAGGAAATTTTTGGCGCCTTGCCTTTTAGGCCTATGTATTTTTGGATTTTGCGAAAGTCGTTTATCGGCACGTACAGCTTTTCGCCGCGCTTAAATTCTACCACAAGGCAGTCTACGGGGATGCCGTCGCTTTCCAGCGTTTCCATGCCGCTGTAGCGGCCTATGCCGTGCTCCTGGTGGACGATATAATCGCCCGCTTCCAGTTCTTTAAAGCGCACGCGTTTGGCTTGGGCGTTATCGAACTTTTTAATCAGCGCGCTGCCGCGGTAGCTGCGGCTTAGCACTTCGCTGGAGGTAAAATAGGCAAATTTTTGCAGAGGGCTGTAAAAGCCTTTTTGCAGCGGCGCTATTGTCATTGGCAGCTTTGAAAGCGCGCCGTAGCTTTCAAACACTTCCTGCAAGCGGTCCAGCTCGCCGCGGTTTAGGCAGTAGAGAATTATTTTATAGTTTTCTTTTTGCAGTTTTTCAACTTTGGCGTTAAAGAGGTTTAAATCCGTGTTAAAATTGGCGTTGGGGCGCAGGCCGGCGTCGGCGGCGTTGGGCGCGTTTAGCGTGGTTATAAGCGTTGCGCTGCCGTTGAAGGCGGCCAAATCTTCCTCGCGCGGGTTTTGCAGGTATACGCCTGCGTCTTTAACCCAGTTTTGCAGGGTGGAATATTGCTCCTCAAACTTAAGCGGCACTACGTCGAGCTCGTCTAAATTGGTTTTGGTGTTTTGGGTTTCTATATCAAAAAGCGTAAGCGTTGTAACGGTGTTGCCGCTGAAGTACGCGCGGCAGGGCAGCGCGCTGCCGGCGTTAAAAATATCCACCACAGAGCCGCGCACGGCGTATTGGCCCTGTTTTTCGGTAAAATCATTGCGCTCGTAGCCGGCGCTTTCAAGCGCGGCAAGCAGGTTTGCGCGCGTTATAGTTTGCGCCACCTGCAGGTTTATTATTTTGGCGGCAAAATCTTTTTTGCCGGGCAGCGGCAGTTGGGCCGTTTCGTAGGTGACGGCGGCGACAAGCGGCGTTTTGGATTTGTAAATATCGTAAAGGCCGCTGTAGAGCGAAAATTTATCCTCGCCCAAAATAACGGCGGTTAAATTGGCCTGCGGCGGCGTAAAAGTTTTAAGCGCGGCGGCAAACTCTTCCAGCTCCTCTTCGGTTTTACAGACAAAAAGGACACTTGCGCTTTTTGTTTTTTGGGTTAAGTAAAAAGCGCTTGCCGAGATGTTTGGAAGGCCTGCTGTGATGTCCATATATAAAAACGTTTGCGTCAGTTTGGGCCACGGGGACGGATATAAGGCTAAAAGCTGCTGGGTTCGGTGCCTTTTTTGAAGGCTTCCATTATTTTTTGCCTGTCGCTGGGCGCCGCAAGGCTGCCTGTTTCGGGGTTGACAAAGGCAAAGGAAATACCGTCCGGCACCGGGAAATCCGTAACAGGCGCGTCTTTTAAAACTTCCTGCATGATAGCCGTCCACCAGTAGGCAACGGTGCCCCCGCCGGTCCAGGCGCCGCTTTCCTGCGAGGTGTCGTCGTCATAGCCCATCCAGGCGCCGGCCGCTGTTTCCGGCGTCATGCCGATAAACCACATATCCCTGTGGTTTTGCGAGGTGCCCGTCTTAGAAGCCAGCGGCCTGTTTAAAGCCCTTGCCGCGCCGCCGGTGCCGCGCTCGGTTACGCCTTTCATCATATTTATTAAAAGATAGGCGTTTTGAGGGGTAAAAGATTCTTTTTCCACGGGGATATGCTGCTCCAGCACGCGGCCGTTTTGGTCTTCCACGCGGTCTATGGCGTATTCGGGCACGTAGATGCCGTTGTTGGCAAATGTGCTAAGCGCGCTGAGGTGTTCCTCCAGCGTTAAAACGCTGACGCCCAGGGCCAGGGCCGGCGCATTGGGCAAATTGCTCTTTACGCCCGCGCGGCGCGCGACGTTGATAGCGCTGCGCACTCCCACGGCGTCTATTAAATTTACGGCTACGATATTTTTTGAAAGCTCCAGCCCGCGCCTTAAAGTTACAAAGCCCGCGCCGCCGCCGCCAAAGTTTTTTGGGGCCCAGACATCAAAATCTTTGCCGTACATAAAGGGCTGGGCGGCAAGGTCCAGCGAATATTGGTCTTTGGCTTCGTCAAATGCGCGCCAGTTGCGGCCGTCGTAATAAAAAACCATATCCAAATCGCGCACTAAAGAGGAGGGGGTGTAGCCCCTTTCCAAAGCGGCCATCCACACATAAGGCTTAAAAGAAGAACCCGGCTGCCTTTTGGCCTGCGTCGCGCGGTTAAAGCGGGATTCTTCGTAGTTCCTGCCGCCTATCATAACGCGTATGGCGCCGGTTTTAACGTCGCGGGCCATAAAAGCGCCTTGCAGCCTGGGGTATTCTTCCTGCACGGGGGGCTGCGCGCCTTCTTGCGCGTCCTCTTCGCCTTCCTGTACGACGGTTTCCTCGCCGGGGGTGGTTTCGTCTATAATTTCTATGCCCAGGTTTTGGGCTATTTTAACGTCGTACTCGTGCAGGCGTTCGTTTAGGATTTGCTCCGCCGCGGCCTGCTTTTCTATATCTATGGTGGTATAAATATTCAAGCCGCCCTTCCAAAAGGTTTCAACGCCGTATTTTGGTTCCAGCAGGCGGCGCACGTGTTCTATAAAATAAAGGCCAGGTTTATCCGCCGCGCTTTGGCGCACGGGCAGGGGTTCTTCTTTGGCGGCGGCGGCTTCCTGCGGGGTGATAAAGCCCATTTCAACCATAGAGTTTAAAACCAAAGCGCGCCTGGTTTTGGCTACTTCGGGGTTGGCAAAGGGGTTATAGCGGCTTGGCAGCGGGATAACGCCCACAAGCATGGCGCTTTCGCCCAGAGTAAGGTTGGCAAGGTCTTTGTTATAGTATTTCATGGCGGCGGCTTTTACGCCGTAGGCGCCCTCGCCCAAATAGATTTCGTTTAGGTAAAGCTGCAAAATTTCCTGTTTACTGAAGGCGTTTTCTATCTGGACGGATAAAAAAATCTCGCGTATTTTGCGGATAATCTTCTTTTCCTTGCTTAAAAATACCCCGCGGGAGAGCTGCTGCGTTATGGTAGAGCCGCCCTGCGCGGCTTTTGCAAGCAGGATATCGTTTATAAGCGCCCTTAAAATGCCCTTTAGCGAGAAGCCGGTATGGTTAAAAAACCGGCGGTCTTCCATGGCTACGGCGGCGTTTTGTATGTCTACGGGTATTTCTTCCAAAGGCACCAGCAGCCGCTTTTCCACCGAAAATTCGTGTATCAAAACGCCGTTTTTATCAAAAACTTTTGTAGTAAGCGAGGGGGAGTATTCCTCCAGTTCATATACGGGCGGTATACCTTTTACGATATAATAAGTGAAACCCGCCGCGGCTAAAATGCCGGCTAAAAGCAGCCCGAGGCAGATAAGTATAAAA
>JAISVV010000022.1 GCA_031271365.1 Elusimicrobiota bacterium
CCTTACCGTTTTATCCGCCAATATGGCCGGCTATAATAATTTGATGAAGCTAAACTCCGCCGCGTGGGTGGACGGGTTTTACTATCACCCGCGCATAGATTTTGATTTGCTTAAGGAGCATAAAGAAGGCTTAATCGTGCTGTCTGGCTGCTTAAAGGGCGAGCTGGCCCAAACCGCGTTAAATAAAGGCTTGGAAGAAGCCTGCGCCGCAGCTAAAAAGTTTGAAGATATGCTCGGCAAAGGCAATTATTACATAGAAATAATGGACCACGGCATCGCCGAGGAACAAGCCGCCCTTAAAGTACTTTTGGAAGTAGCCAAAAAAACCGGCATACCGCTTGTGGCCACCAACGACTGCCACTACCAAACCCGCGATGACTGGCAGGCCCACGATATCCACATGTGCATAGCCATGGGCAAAACGCTGGAAGATTCCAACCGCCTGCGCATGACGACGCACGAGCTTTACTACAAAACCCCGCAGGAGATGCAAAAGCTTTTTTCCTTTGCCCCCGAAGCCCTAAAAAATACTTTGGCCATCGCCGAAAAATGTACCCTTGAGTTTAAAAAAGAAGGCTTTGTTTTGCCAAAGTTTGACATACCCGCCGATTTTAAAACGCAGGAAGATTATTTAAAACACCTGTGCCTTGCGGGGCTTAAGCAAAAATTAAAAACCGACAATATCCCGCAGGATTATTTGCAAAGGCTGGAGTACGAGCTTGGCGTCATCGGCCCGATGGGTTTTGCCACCTACTTTTTGATTGTGGCAGATTTTATCGCCTACGCACGCAGCCAGGGCATACCGGTGGGGCCGGGGCGCGGCTCGGGCGCGGGCTCCATAGTGGCTTACAGCACCGATATCACGCGCGTTGACCCTTTGGTAAACAAATTGCTTTTTGAGCGCTTTTTAAACCCCGACCGCATAAGCATGCCTGATTTGGATATAGATTTTTCCGACACGGGCCGCGAGCGCGTTATAGAATATATGCGCCAAAAATATGGCAATAAAAACGTGGCGCAAATTATCACTTTCGGCACCATGAAAGCCAAACTTGCGCTGCGCGATACCGCGCGCGTAATGGGCATAAGCGTGCCGGAAACAAACCGCCTCGCCAAAATGATACCCGACGCCCTGGACGCCACCATAGCCGGCGCCATAGAACAAGTGCCCGAAATCCGGGCCGAGATAGCAAAAGACCCTAAAGTAAAACAGCTTTTTGATTTTGCCGGTAAAATAGAAGGCCTAAAACGCCACAGCGGCGTGCACGCCGCGGGCATTTTGGTTACGCGCGAAGAGATTACCAAATACGCCCCCTTAGCCAAAGGTTCGCGCGACGCAGTTACCACCCAGTTTGAAGGCGAAACGCTGGTGGACATGGGCCTTTTAAAAATAGACTTTTTGGGCCTGCGCACTTTAACCGTTATCGATAACGCCGCAAAGCTGGTAAAAGAACTGCGCGGCGTTGATTTGGATATAGCCAATATCCCCTTAGACGATAAAAAAACATTTGAGCTGCTTGCAAGCGCGCAGACAAATTGTATCTTCCAGTTAGAAAGCGGCGGCATGAAAGACCTTGTCAAACGCCTGCAGCCGAGCGTATTCAGCGATATTTCGGCCTTGGTGGCTTTGTACAGGCCGGGCCCCATGCAAAGCGGCATGATGGAAAGTTTTGTGCGCCGCAAAAACGGCGCGGAAAAGGTGGCCTCCGTCCATAAATTAATGGACGCCGTTTTAAGCGAAACTTACGGCACCATAATTTATCAGGAACAAATTATGGAAATCGTTAAAATCTTAGCCGGCTTTACGCCCGGCGAGGCCGATACCCTGCGCAAAGCAATGGGTAAAAAGATTGCCGAGATTATGGATAAGTTCCGCCCCAAATTTATAGAAGGCGCGGCCAAAAACGCCATGAGCGCCAAAGCGGCCGGCACGCTTTTTGACCAAATGGCAAAATTTGCCGAATACGGGTTTAACAAATCACACTCGGTGGCATACGCGCTGGTGGCGTACCAGACGGCGTATTTAAAAGCCAATCACCCCATAGAGTTTATGTGCGCCGCTTTAACCAACGAAATAGGCCACAACGCCATAGGCTCGGCCGATAAAGAAAATAAAATCGTCACTTACCTTGAAGAAGCCCGCCGCATGGGCTTTGAAATACTGCCGCCCGATATACAATACTCCCAGGCCGATTTCAGCGTAGAAAAATTGCCCGCCGGCGGCGAAGGCATACGCTTTGGCCTGACCGCTATCAAAAACGTAGGCGAAGACGCCTGCAAAACCATCGCCGCCGAACGCGCGCAAAACGGCCCTTTTAAAGATTTGGGCGATTTTTGCCGCCGCATAAATTTAGCGCAAGCCAATAAAAAAACGCTGGAAAGTTTTGCCAAAGCCGGCGTGTTTGACAGCCTTTACCCGGGGCCGGAAGTCGCCGTTGCCCGCGCCCAGGCCTTAGCCGATTTAGAGCCAAACGTAGAACACGCCCAAAAAATAAAACAAGAACAGGCCGACGCGCAAAACAGCCTTTTCGGCGAGAGTTTGGCGGATATCGCAGCCAGCGCAAAAGTGCAGGTTAAAGCCGCAGCGCCTTTAAGCAAAAGCGAAGTTTTAAACAACGAGCGCGAGGTTTTGGGCCTTTACCTATCCGGCCACCCGCTTGCAAAGTTCAGCCGGCATTTGCCTAAACTTATCAAAAAAAACATAGCCCAGCTTACCGAACAGCCGCAGCGCGGCGCGGTGGAAGTGGCCGGCATAATATCGCGCATAAAAAAACGCCAGACAAAAAACAAAGACAACTGGGCGCAAATTACGCTTGAAGACGAAACCCAATCCATAACCACAAACGCTTTCAGCCGCGTATGGGCGCAAATCGGCGGCAAGGTGGAAGTTAACCA
>JAISVV010000122.1 GCA_031271365.1 Elusimicrobiota bacterium
ACAATACACGTGCATAGAAATAATATCATGAAAAAGCTTAAAATCCACAAGCAGGCCGAGCTTATAAGGTATGCCATTAAGGAAGGCATAGCGCATATTTAGGCTGCCGGCGCCGCCCCGGGCCGCTGTTTATTTGTCTGAAAACAGGCATTTGCGCGCGGGGCAAACCGGCAAGGCAAGTAGTTATAAGGCAGATGCCTGTTTTTAGGCAAACCCTTAGGGCCGGGTTAATTTTTGTAAATTTTAATTTTTTTGCTCCTGACACACCGCAGGGTATGCCCGGCGCAAATAAAATTAAAATTTACGAAAAATTAAACCCGGTTAACAGCGGCCTGCGGCCGCATTATTAACCTATGCGTATTATTGCTGGCACCGCAAGAGGACGTAAGATATTTTCCGTCTCTAAAAACTTGCCGGTAAAGCCGATATCGGACAGGATAAAGCAATCTTTATTCGACATTCTCCGCCCCCGGATAACGGGGGCGGTGATGTTGGATTTGTTTGCCGGCACCGGTAATGTTTCCTTAGAGGCGCTGTCGCGCGGCGCGCTTAAATGCGTTATGGTGGACAGAGAGCCCGCCTGTTTAAAAGCCCAAAGCCGCAACCTTGAGCACCTTGGCTTTACTGCGCGCGGCAAAGTTTTAAAAGGCGATATTTTAAAAGGCACGGCCTGGCTTGGCGCGTATGCGCTTGACGAGGGCTACGACATCATTTTTATGGGCCCGCCGTACCGCGACATCAACAATAAAGCGCTTAATTTTACCGGGCCGGTTTTAGCCTCGCTGGCCGAAGCCGGAATACTTGCGCCAAACGGCGTTATAGTGGCGCAGCATCATAAAAACGAAACCTTTGAAACGCCAAAAAAACTGGAAGTTTTCCGGGAAGAAAAATACGGCGATACCTTAGTGCATTTTTTAAAATATGCAGATACCAAATAACCCCAAAGAGCTTAATTACTCCAAGGTAAAAACCTATCGCGACTGCCCGTATTTATTTGAACTTAAATACATAAAAGGCAAGCGAGAGGGGTTGACGGCGGCCACTTCTTTGGGCGTTTCCATACACAAAACCTTAGAGGCTTACCATCAAAAAAGCAATGACCCCAGCGAGATTGCCAAATATTACAACCGCCACTGGCTTGCCGCGGGCTACAAAAACGCCGCCGAGCAGATGGAGTACTACCTAAAAGGCCGCAATATGCTTGAAGTTTACGAGCAGCGCGAGTACGGCCGGGGCAGCGTTGTTAACGCCGTGGAGCGCGAGTTTATCTTTGAGTATGAGGGCTGGAATTTTAGGGGCAAAATAGACCGCGTTGACAAACTTGAAGACGGCGGCTGGGACGTTATAGATTACAAAACCGACGCCGCCGTGGACGAAGGTTTTGACGTCAAAAAATCTTTGCAAATGGGTATTTACGGCATTGGCGCGCGGCGCGGCTGGGGCCTTAAAGAAGGCCGCGCAAGCATTTATTTTGTCGCCTTAGACAAAATTTTATCTGCAAATTTTAACGATTTTAACGAGCGGGAAATCCTAAACACTTTTATAGAAACCGGCAAACTTATAGAAGCCCGGGAGTTTAAGCCCAACACCGCCCATTGCGCGCGCTGCCTTATGAACAACCGCTGCCCGCACAGCATAATAAAACCGCAGGAGGCCGCATGAAAAAGAACCATGCGGTTTTGATTATCGCCTGCGTGACGCTGCTTATTGCGCTGGCCGGTTATTTGGTGCTGCGCGATTATGTTTTAAACAAGCAGGCGGCGCCTTTGGCGCAGCGGCGGCCGCAAAGCGAAACTGCCCGTCCCGCGCAAAACCCCGCGCGGGAAGTTGAGCGGCTGGAGCAAATTATAAAACAACGCCCGCGGGAGGCCTGGGCGCATGCCAGAAAAGGCGCGCTTTTAAACCGGCAGGGCCGCTACGCAGAAGCCGTTGAAAGCCTGGACGAGGCCGCTAAATTAGACGATAAAGACCCGCAAATATTCTTTGAGCGCGCCGCGGCAAAGTTTGATAAAAAAGATTTTAAAGGCGCGCGGGAAGATTTGACAAAAGTTATAGAACTGCTGCCGCAAAGCGCGCAGGCTTATTTTAACCGCGCCGTAGCCGCTTTAAATATGGACGATTTTGACGCCGCGGCGGCAGATTTTAAAAAAGCTTCGCGGCTTTTTGCGCAGGCGGGCGACGCGCAAAACGCGCGCGCCGCAAGCGACGCCGCGTTTGAAACCGGGGAATACAAAAAATATCTTGAGCAAAACCCGCAGGCCCGCGCCGCGCCGCAGCGGCAGGCGGCTGCCCAAACGGCCGCGCCGGCCGGCGGGCAAATTGCCGCGTCGGCGCCCTTGGCGCCTAAAGGCGCGCCCGTTGCAAACCCCAAAGATAATCTGGCTTTAATGAACGCAAACCCGCAGGCTGCAAAAGAACAAATCGCCGCGCGCCTTGCAAGCGCTTTGCCGTCTATGGCGGAAAAGTTCCGCGCGGTGGCGGGCGGTAAAAGCGGCGTTATGCCCGCTTTGGGCGATATGGCCGGCTATCAGGCCGCCGCGCGCGCCGCGCTTACCCCGCAGGCGGCAAACTACGCCGCCGCCGCGGACGATAAAATGCGCCGCGGTGATTACGGGGGCGCCGCGCGGGATTTAAGCAAAGCCATAGCGCAAAACCCGGGCAGCAGCGAGCTTTTTTCCAAGCGCGCGGCGGCAAACGCCGCGGCCGGCAATCAAAAAGCGGCGATGGAAGATATTAATAAAGCTATCTCCTTAGACCCGGGTAATGCCGGGGCGTACCGCCAAAGGGCGGCGCAGCACGCGGCTGCGGGCAACCCGCAGGCAGCTGCGGCGGATATGCAGACTTACGGGCAATTATCGCAAGAAGCCCTGGCGCGCCGGCAAGCGCAGCCGCAGCAGCAGCCCGAGCAGGAGGCTTTAAAGCAAAAGTATGACCAGGCCGTGGAGGCCTTTAATAAAAAGGATTTTGAAGCCGCCGGCAAACTTTTTAAAGAACTCGGCGAAGAAACCAAAGACCCGGCCATGTACCTCAACGCAGGCCACGCTTATCTTAATTTAGGCGACAGCGCAAACGCGCTTTCAAACTATAACGCAACAACGGCCCTTGCCCCCGAAATGGAAGAGCCTTACCTTGCCTCGGCGGAGGCTTATATGAAAGACAAAAATTACGAGGCGGCGCAAAAATCTTTGGAAGAAGTTTTTAAAATAAACCCCAAAAACGCGGTTGCCGCGCTGCGCGGCGGGGAGGTAAGCCTGCTACAGGGAAACGAAGGCGAAGCCCGCCGCAAATTTGAAGCGGCCTTAACCCTGGCCGAAGGAACCGGCGACAAAGAAACCGCCCAAACCGCGCGGGAAATTATGGCCGGGCTCAGTAAACTTGACGAAGAGCGTAAAAAGGAAGATAAAGAGCGTAAACAAGCGCAGGCCGATAACAACGCCATTGAAACCGCCGGCGAACTTATGGCTAAAGGCGAGGTTGCCGGCGCGCTTGCAATATACGAAGATTTGCGCAAAAGATACCCGGGTAACGCTGGCCTTATTTATAACGCCGCCGTAGCGTATCTGAGCAGCGGCGATTACGCCCGCGCGGCGGAAGATTTAAATAAAGTTATTGCCAAACAGCCTTCTAACGCCGCCGCGTTTTATTGGCGCGCCGTGGCCGGCGCGGAAATGGGCGGCGACAAAAGCCAAGCCGCCGCCGACGCGGCCAAGGCCGCAAGCCTGGCCGAAGCGCAAAAGAACCCCGAGCTGGAAGCGGCGGCAAGAGAGTTGTTAAAATTACTGCCGCTGCAAACGCAAACAAAATAATTTATAAAAAGATAAAATATAGCAATGTCCATTACCGTAGAAGAACTTTT
>JAISVV010000102.1 GCA_031271365.1 Elusimicrobiota bacterium
CAAGCCCCAGTTATCCGCGCCGGAGAGTTTTAAAAGCTCCCGGTAGTCGCCTTCTACCAGCATCCATTTTTCGTCTACAACGTCGCTGATGCGGCCGCCGGGTATGGCGGTGGGGTTGCTGCGGGTCAGCAGTATAAATTCGCCGCCGGGGGTTATAAGGCCGATATCGCAAATATAACGCCTGCCGCCCTGCGGTACGCCTATATACCAGCTTAAAGCGTCAAGCACCACGGGGGTATCAAAGAAGGATACGGCGTTGCCGCCGTCAAAATTATCCACGCCGGTGATATCGTAGGTGCGGATAACGCTTACGGATTTGGCAAAAATATCGCCGCCGCGCTCGGACATCACAAACTCGTACGTTTCTTTGGATATCGCCCAAAAAAGATACATCCAGGCCGGGTCTTTGGGCAGTAAATAACTTTCCGTTACGCCGTAGGTTTGGGGTAAATCAAAATGAGCTTCTTTGGCGGCCTGATGGTCAAACTTTAAAGCCGCGGTGGAAGAGAGCCTTTCTTCTAAATTATCTGCCATAATATCACCTATTTAATCCTAATTTTTCAATTTCTTCCCATGAGGGTTTAACCAAGGTGTCAGATACCGCCACCGACTTTGCGGCCCCTGCAATGTCTTTAAGCCCGTTGCCGCCCACTATGAGGGCGACGCTTTCGTCCTTTTTGACGGCCCCCTGGGCCGCCAGTTTTTTAAGGCCCGCGTACACGGCCGCGCCGCCGGGCTCGGCAAATACGCTGGTGCTGCGGGCAAGCTGCGGTATTGCTTCTATAATTTCCCCGTCGCTTACGCTTACGGCGGTGCCGCCGCTTTCGCGCAGCGCCTGCAAGGCTAAAAAGGAATCGCGCGGATAGTTGACGCAAATGCTGTCGGCTATCGTGCCGGCTTGTATCCTTTCGGCTTCCGCGCCGGGGCCTTTGTCAAAAGCGTGTTTTAAAGAGGCGCTGCCCTGCGCCTGTACGGCTATTATTTGGGGCAGTTTGTCTATTATGCCCAAAGTCTGAAAATCGTTAAACCCGCGCCACAGGCCGCTTATTATGCTGCCGTCGCCGGCGGCGGCTATTACTATGTCGGGCGCTTCCCAGTGCAGCTGCTCGCAGATTTCAAAGGCGCAGGTTTTTTTGCCCTCGCGGCCGTAGGGGTTAAAGCCGGCTGCGCGGTTGTACCAGCCGTAAGTTTCCGTTGCCTGGCGGCAGAGTTCGTAGGCTTGGTCGTAATCGCCGTCTATGCGCACTACGTGCGCGCCGTAGATGTAAAGCTGCACCAATTTTTCCCGCGGCGTATTTTTGGGCGCAAAGATAACGGTTTTAAGTTTGGTGCCGCAGGTTAAGCAGGCCAAAGAATCGCTGGCATTGCCGCTGGAAGCGTCTGTAATAACTTCGGCGTCCAGCTCCAGCGCGCGGGCGGCGGCAACGGCGCTGCCGCGGTCTTTTATGGAGCCGGTGGGGTTGCGGCCTTCGTCTTTTATGTATAGCTTGGATATGCCAAGTTGGTCGGCAAGTTCTTCCGCCGTGTAAAGCGGCGTCCAGCCCACTTGCACGGGCGGCAGGCCTTCGGGCGAATGTATGGGCAAGATATCAATATAGCGCCACATATTGTAGGTGGTATTGTTTTCCAGCGTTTTGTAGTCAAAGCGTTTGGAGATAAGTTTGTAGTCGTAGTTTATCTGCAGCGGCTGGCCGCAGGAATTGCATAGATAATCGCTTTCTCGCGTTTTGTGTTCTTTGCCGCATTGCACGCATTGTAAATGTAGAATCTTTTTCATAGGCCTCTGTGGATACTTAGTCCATTATATTCTAGCATTTTTATTGTTTTTTGCTTTACCCGCCGCTCACCGGGCGAGCGCCTCTCTCCTCCGCCGTCATCGTGGGCGCCCTCTCCCTCGCCATCATGGGGCCGCCGCCTCTCTTCCGTGACGTTATGGGGCGGGCCTCCTCCCTCGTCGTCATTGCGAGGAGCTTCAGCGACGCGGCAATCCAGTCGTTGCCTTTGTCGTTACCCTTTTCACGGGCGCGAATGCTTTCACGTAAGTCTTTCAGCAGGGAAGGTTTTCTGCTCATGACGCCGCCAAAGACTTTAAGGCCTTATATATAACAACAGCACCAATAAGAACGAGGATTGCCGCGGCCGCAGGTACGCGGCCTCGCAACTACGGGCGTCTAGAAGACGCCGCCCGTCGAATGCCGACAAACCTTCCCTGCCAGGAGGGGTACGGAAACTACACGACACGATAACAGCAACGGCAATAACACGGCAGGACACGGCTTGGACGCGGCTCTTTGAGCGCGGTCTTAATTAATAAAGTCATTGCGAGGAGCTCCAGCGACGCGGCAATCTTCATATTCAAAGTCTTACTGCAGAAAAAGGTAGATTAACGCGGGTTATGCGCCTAAAGGCGCATTATACGACGCCCTTGCAATGACCTTTGTATATACAAATGATATATACATATAGACCACATAACTTAATACCGCATACACATATCCTCACTTGGTATAAAAATTGCGCCAAGGGGCTTGGCGATGCAGTTGTTGTTTGTGGCGTAGCTCTATCGGCTGAAAAGCGTTAGGATTAGGCCTTTTAGCATTATTTGCGGGTCTGCGGCTTGGGAGCTTTTAAAGGCCATGTCCGTCTCTATAATTTTATCCAAAGCGCGCGTGAGGGTTTTTACCGGCGGATACGCGCCCGCGCGGGCGGCCAGGCGGCCTTCCCACGGCAGCAGGCCGGCGGCGGAAACAATTTCGTACTGCCCCAAACCGGCCGCGCTTAAACGTTTAATGCGCAGCATTTTAACCGCGCAGGAGCTTATTTTATTTAAAACGCTTATAGGCTCCTCCCCCGCGGCAAGCAAGGTGCCGACCAGCTTAAGGCTTAGGTTTTTATCGCAATCCAAAACGGCGTTACTTAAAGCAAAAGGGTTTTCTTCTTTGCTGTAGCCTACGCTGGCCAAAGCATCGCCCTGCGTGATGGTTTTATCTTCGCGCCCGTGGGCGTAAAGGGCAAGTTTTTCTATCTCGGTATTTAAGGCCGTTAAATCCGCGCCGACAAGTTCTTCTAAAACCGCCAAAACGTCCTGGCCGGCGTTAAGGCCGCGCTCTTTAAACTTGGCCGCCATCCACGCGGCAAGCTGCGCGCTTGAAAGCGGGTCAAAGTTAACAACGGCGCATAAATCGCCGCAGGCGCTCTCCAGCGTTTTATCTTTTTTAGATTTTTTTGCGTCATTGTGCAAAACTATAAGGCAGGTGCTCTCCAGCGGGTTAGCCAGGTAGCCGGCCAGCGCTTCGGCCGCGTTGGAGTTTTTGCGCAGCTTATCTGCATTATTTAAAATTATCAGCCGTTTGTCGCTAAACACGGGCGCGGTGTTGGCCAGGCTGATAAGCCCGCCCATATCCGCGCTGCCGCCGTCCTCGCGCGTAAAGTTAAACTCGTCCGGGTTTAAGGCGGCTTTTATTTTTGCCGCGGCCTCCAGCTTGCGGTAAACATCGTCGCCGGTAAAATAATACACCGGCGCGATATCTTTTGCCGCTATATTTTTTTCAAGCTGGGGGGCGTTTAGTTTGGGCATTATTTTGTTATCGCGCTTTTGTTATAGTGGTGTGCGCAGGGTCAACCTGGGCGCGCTGGCGTATCTCGCTGCCCACGGAGCCAAAACCATCTACCGTGCGGCGCACTATCATTTTGGCAAAGTTGCGCCACAAATTTTCGCGCGCCTGCACTTCGGTAAGGCCGCCCGGCAGGGTCGAGGCGGAGTAAGTGTAATTTTGCTGCAAGGCAGGCTCTTGCCAAATGGTTTCCTGCGTTAAGGTGTCTATAAAGCGCAGCCTTATTAAAACTTCCATGCGGTAAACCGTAGGCACAAGCTGGGTGTCGTACTGTATGGGCACAAGCAGATATCTAATAATCTCGCCGGCTAAAACGCCCTGGGCCTGGGCTTCGTTTACCACGCCGTATTGGCCGTTGCGTAAAAACTCGTCCACAACTTCTATGGTAAGGCGGTCTTCCAGGGCAAAGACTTCCGTGCGGTTAATAAACGGGCGCACGTGTATTTTTTTGATATGCTGCGGCATAATTTGCGCATTGGGCTTGTAGTAGCCGCCCTGCTGCTCTTCAAGCGCGGTGCAGCCCGCGATAAAGGCAACTGCCAGTATGGCTAAAAACTTTTTCATAAAATCTCCTTTATTTTACCCGGTTTTCCGCGCCGCCTGCGCTCCTTGCAATGACGGCGTTAAAGAACTTATTTCGGCTTGGCTACAAGGCTTACCATTTTGCCGGGGATTACTATTACTTTTATTATGCTTTGGCCCTCTAAGGCGGCTTTAACTTTGGGCGCGGCTAAGGCGGCGGCTTCGTACTCTTCTTTGCCTGCGCCGGCGTTTATTTTAACGCGGTCTTTTATTTTGCCGTTTATCTGCACGCCTATTTCAACTTCCGCGCCGGATATTAAGGCCGCGTCGTACGCGGGCCACGGCTCCTGCAGCAGGAAGGTTTGTTTGCCGGCGTTTTGCCAAATCTCGTCGGTGATATGCGGCGCGACGGGGTGCAGCAGCTTTAAAAAAACAGCCAGCGTATCGCCGTCAACCTCTTTATATTTGGCCAGCTCGTTAAACAAAATCATCAGCGATGAAACAATGGTATTAAAGCTAAACGCTTCTATATCCTCGCCGACTTTTTTTATGGTTTTGTGCTTTAAAACCTCAACTTCTTTAGGCAGTTTAGCGTCGGTGATTTTAATGTTTTGCGCCCAGCCCCAAACGCGTTTTAAAAAGCGCGATACGCCTTCTATGCCTTTCATGTCCCAGGGTTTGCCGGCTTCAAAGGGGCCCATAAACATTTCGTACGCTCTAAATGCGTCGGCGCCGTATTCGGCCAAGATATCGTCGGGGTTAACTACGTTGTGTTTACTTTTGCTCATTTTTTCTATGACGGAATTTAGCGGCGCGCCCGTGGCTTTTAACCTTGGCGCGGCGGCGTCTGATAAATCCACCTCGTCGTAGCCGTGGTAAACGCCGTCCTGCCCGCGGTAAGAAAACGCCAAAATCAACCCTTGGTGGCGCAGTTTTTGATAAGGCTCTTTGGTGCTTACAAAACCGCCGTCGTACAAAACTTTATGCCAAAAGCGCGAGTATAAAAGATGCAGCACGGCGTGCTCCGCGCCGCCGATATAGCAATCAACGGGGCCGTAGGCTTTCTCAATCTCCGGCGCGACGAAGGCGGTATCGTTTTTCGGGTCCATATACCTTAAATAATACCAGCACGAGCCCGCCCATTGCGGCATGGTATTTGTCTCGCGCTTAGCCGCGCCGCCGCATTTGGGGCAGGCGGTGTTAACCCAATCGTGCACATTGGCCAAAGGTGATTCGCCGGTGCCGCTGGGTTCAAACTTTTCCACCTCGGGCAGCCGCAAAGGCAGCGCGCTTTCGGGCAGGGGCACTACGCCGCATTTGGGGCAGTGCACAAGCGGTATAGGCTCGCCCCAATAACGCTGCCGCGAGAAAACCCAATCGCGCAGCCTGTAAGTGGTCTTGGCCGCGCCGATGTTTTTATCCTGCAAAAATTTAATTATTTCAGCCTGCGCGTCTTGCACGTTAAGGCCGTTGATGATATCAGAGTTTATAAGCCTGCCATCGCCCGTGTAAGCGGCTTGGGCAACGCCTTGCTTACTTTCGATAACCTCTATAATCGGCAGGTTAAACTTTTTGGCAAAGGCATAGTCGCGCTCGTCGTGGGCGGGCACGGCCATAATCGCGCCGGTGCCGTAGCCGGTAAGCACGTAATCTGCAATCCACACGGGTATTTTTGCGCCGTTTAGCGGGTTAATGGCATACGCGCCGGTAAACGCGCCCGTTTTTTCTTTTTCAACGTCGGCGCGCTCAAACTCGCTTTTTAAAGCGGCTTGTTTTTGATACTCTTCAACCGCCGCTTTTTGCGCGGGCGCGGTTATTTTGGCAACCAGCTCGTGCTCGGGCGCGAGCACCATGTAAGTGGCGCCGTATAAAGTATCGGGGCGGGTGGTAAAAATTTCTATTTTCTCTCCGCCGCCGGCAACTTCAAAGACGACCTGCGCGCCCGCGCTTTTGCCTATCCAGTTTTTTTGCATAAGCAAAGTGGAGGCCGGCCAGTCGAGGCCGTCTAAATCTTCAAGCAAACGCTCGGCGTAGGCGGTAATTTTTAACATCCACTGCTTTAAATTTTTCTTTTCTACCGGCGTTTGGCAGCGCTCGCATTTGCCTTGGTAAACTTCCTCGTTGGCAAGGCCGGTTTTGCACGAGGGACACCAGTTTATCGGCACCTCGCTTTGATAGGCAAGGCCTTGCTTGTAAAGCTGCAAAAATATCCATCTCTACATCACAGATACGATAGACGGCAGCCACAGCCCCACGGAAGCCCAGGTGGAGCGCTTCGCCATGGCAACCTATGACAGCCTCTTCACTGACGAGGCCCATCTGCTCGTCATATTCTTCGAGTACCAAGAGCAGCCGCATATGTGGCACTTGGCCGGAAGCCAAGCCAAAACCGTGCTGGACGACGAGGCTATGGACATCCTCTACGACTGCATCGAGCGCTATTACTACGGCAGCCTCACGGAGGACGAGTTTTTCTCCACGGCCTTCAACGAGGCGGGCGAGCGCATCATGAGGGTGGAAACCTCGCCGTGGGTTACGGTTTATATCGTCATTGGCGCGGCGGCGATCGTCCTCGTGGGGTTCGTCTGGTGGAACAACCACCGGAAGCAGAAGAATATCGAGGCAGAGCGTGAAAAGGAAATCCTTGAAACCCCGCTTGAGACCTTCGGCGCGGAACCCGATGAAGCCGAGGAACGGGCCAGAAAATACGAAGCAGAAGAATAAATATATTATAAAG
>JAISVV010000024.1 GCA_031271365.1 Elusimicrobiota bacterium
CTTTTGTCTTTTGATATTGTTTTGCGTTTGCTTCATATTCGGTTGTTATAAATTCGCTGGCAAAATATTTAAGGCGGCCGCTGTTTTTAAGATAGCGCAAAGCTTCCGCTACGTGGGTATAGGCGCCTTTGTTGTGAATTTCGCCCAAGAGCACTATCTGCGCGTCCTGCGGGATTATTTCGGAGTAGGAGGGAAGCGCAAACGTTTCCTCCATCTCCTGCGCGCCGGCATTGATAATTTGCGCATTTGTCGCAAGCAGCGTTTCTGTCATGGTTTCGGAGGTGCCGGGGGGTACTTTGTAGCGGGTGGCTTTGATGCGCCGGCGCAGTTCATTTTTATATGAATAAAAGGCGATATCAACATAGTCTTTTAAAAATTTCGGGTCGGCTGTTTCGGCCCAGGTAAAGTCATCGGTTTCTTTAGGGTTGCTGCGGGCGATATAATTGCGTATTTGCTCTGCCAGCATCTTATTAAATTCAGACAAGGGATAGCGGCTTTGGCTGTCAAAATAAAGTGTATCCCGGGGTATTTTTGCGACATTTTGCGCAAAAGCGCACGCGCAGCAGGTAAAAAGCAATAGCGAAGCAGTAATAAATTTTCCCATAAACAATACCTCATCGGGCGCAATATATGCGTATATTTATATAATATCCGCGCCGCTTGCAGCCCGCAAGTGCCAAAAGACCTTTAGGCGTATAGGCCTAAAGGTCTTTTGAAAGAACGCTGCTTAGCGCGGCTTAGCTTATTTTTTAACTTGTTTATCCAGCTCCGCGGCTACTTTTTTGGCGTCGGCCTTTTCTATGATGGCGTCGTTAATCTTTACCACGGGGCCTCTGGTGCATTTTTCGTAGCAGAAGGAGGGCGTCATATGCACTTTGGCGTCAACGCCTTTTTCCTTAACCAGCTGGCGCGTTTCCTGGTACAGCTTTTTTGCGCCGTTGGCAACGCAGCTTGAGCCAAAGCAAACGTTTATGTTTGTTTTGCCTTTAGCCTCTTCGGGTTTAAGTTTAATGCGCTGGCGGCTGTGGTAATGCGTGTGGAACATTTCGTGCGCCTTTTTGCCGCCTACTTCGCCGACGAGGTTTTTGTAAAGCTCGGCTATGTAGTGGTTATCCTGCGATTTGTGCAGCTGCACCTGGTCGTCTATGGAATAGAGGCCCTCGCTGCGCTGCTTCATGTTCTCGCGGCCTGTGATAGCGGGCTGGCCGGCGCCTCCGACGCAGCCGTTGGGGCAGGCCATAATTTCCACGAAGTCGTACTGCTTTTTGCCGCTTTTAATATCGGCAATAAGGTTTTGCGCGTTTTTAAGGCCGTTGACCGCCGCAATGCGCACTTTTTTGCCGCCGCCTAAATCAACTTCCATCTCTTTTAGGCTTTTGCTCTCGTGCAGCACTTTGGTGATGGGTTTATAATCGGCCTCGGGCGCAACTTTGCCCAAAACAAACCTTACCACGGCTTCGGTAACGCCGCCCGCCGCGCCAAAAATGATGCCCGCGCCGGTTTTAAAGCCAAAGGGCATATCAAAGGCCGAGGGCTCCAGCTCCAGGAACTTTATGCCCTTTTCGTCTATCATGCGGGCAAGTTCCATGGTGGTAAGCACATTGCTTACGTCAAAGTCGCCGTCTTTGGAAAATTCGGGGCGTTTGGCCTCAAATTTTTTGGCCGTGCAGGGCATTACGGATACTACGGAAATATCTTCCCGCTTGCCGCCCTCTTGCACGAAACTTTCTTTAATCGCGCTTGCAAGCATTTGCTGCGGGGATTTGCAGCTGGACACATTTTCCAGCAGTTCCGGGTAGCAATGTTCGGCGTGTTTTATCCAGCCCGGGCAGCAGGAGGTAAATAAAGGCAGCTTTTCGCCTTTTTCAAAGCGGCCGATAAACTCGTTAACCTCTTCAAATATAGTAAGGTCGGCGGAGTAGGAGGTATCGTAAACATAATCAAAGCCAAGCATACGCAGCGCGGTTACTATAAGGCCGGTGGTGTTTTCGCCCTCTTTAAGGCCGTACATTTCGCCCAGCGCAACGCGCACCGCTGGGGCTACTTGCACCGCAACTTTTTTGCCGGGGTTCCAGATATCCTGCCAGATGTGGCTTACTTCGGATTTGCTGGTTAATGCGCCCGTGGGGCAAATGCGCACGCACTGGCCGCAGTTAATGCATTCAACGTCGTCAAGGTTTTTGCCGAAGGCGGGCAAAACTTCCGTCTTGCTGCCGCGGTTTACAAAATCTATCACGCCGATGCCCTGCACCTCGCTGCACATCCTTATGCAGTCGCCGCATAAAACGCATTTTTCCGGGTCCCTCACTAATGCGTGGGAGCTGGTGTTGCGCTCTTTAACTTCGGTGTTTTGTTTAAAGCGCACTTCTTTAATGCCCAGTTTTTTGGCGATATCCTGCAATTTGCACATACCCGTTTTTACGCAGGTGGTGCAATTGTGGTGGCCGGCGGCCAAAAGCAGTTCTATATTGGTTTTGCGCATCTCGCGGATTTGGCTGTTGTGCACGGTAACCTTCATGCCGTCTTTAGGCGCAATGGAGCACGAGGCCTGTATCCCCATGCCCTCAATATCCACCAAACACAGGCGGCACGCGCCGTAGACGCTAAGCTCCGAGTGATAGCAAAACGTAGGCAGTTCTATTTGCGCTTTGCGTATAACTTCCAGCAGATTTTTTTCGTTTTCAATAGCTACTTTTTTGCCTTCTACGTAGACAAAACCCTTATTTTCCGTATTAGCTGTCATATCAATTAGCCTCCCACCGAAATGGCGTTAAATTTGCATGCTTTCATGCACGCGCCGCACTTTATGCATTTTGCTTTATCAACGGCGTGCGGTTTTTTAACCTCGCCGGTTATCGCGCCGACGGGGCAGGCGCGTTTGCACGCCGTGCAGCCCACGCATTTGGCCGGGTCAATGGTATATTTGGCCAGGGCTTTGCAGGCGCCGGCGGGGCAGTTTTTGTTTTGTATATGCTCGTTATATTCGTTGCGGAAATACCTTAGCGTTGATAATACCGGCTGCGGCGCGCTTTTGCCCAGGCCGCATAAAGAAGACACTTTTACCACGTTTGCCAAATCTTCTAAGGTGTGCATGGTTTTATCGTCGGCTTTGCCTTCGGTGATATCGGTAAGCATGCTAAGCATTTGCTTGGTGCCCTCGCGGCACGAGACGCATTTGCCGCAGCTTTCGTTTTGCGTAAAGCCCATAAAGAACTTGGCTATGCTGGGCATGCAGGTGGTTTTATTCATTACCACCAACCCGCCGGAGCCTACCATCGCGCCGGCCGCTTTCAGGGTATCGTACTCTATAGGCATATCAAGGTGTTCTTTGGTTAAGCAGCCGCCCGAGGGCCCGCCGATTTGCACGGCTTTAAAAGCCTCTTGGTCCGGGCTTCCGTCTTCGCCGGTGGTGCCGCCGGCGATTTCGTTTACAATCTCGCGCAGCGTGGTGCCAAAGGGGACTTCCACCAGGCCGGTGTTGGCCACGTGGCCCGTTAAAGCGAAGGTTTTTGTGCCCGGGGCGTTTTTGGTGCCCATTTTTCTAAACTCTTGCGCGCCGACGGCCATTATCTTGCCGATATTGGCCAAAGTTTCCACGTTATTGATAACGGTGGGCTTGCCAAATAAGCCGCTAACCGCCGGGAAGGGGGGTTTGGGCCGCGGCATGCCGCGCGCGCCTTCAACGGAGGCGATTAAAGCGGTTTCCTCTCCGCAGACAAACGCGCCGGCGCCTTCCATGATATTAATATCAAAGTTATATTTTGTGCCAAAGATGCCTTTGCCCAAGATACCGATTTCCCGCGCTTCCCGGACGGCTGTTTTTATGCGGGTTACGGCCAGCGGGTATTCCATGCGCACGTAGATATATCCTTCGTCCGCGCCTATGGCTTTGGCGGCTATAATCATGCCTTCAACCACCGAATGGGGGTTGCCTTCCATTATGCTGCGGTCCATGAATGCGCCCGGGTCGCCTTCGTCGGCGTTGCAGATTACGTATTTTTTATGGCCTTTGCTCTGGCGGGTTAAATCCCACTTTTTACCGGTGGGAAACCCCGCGCCGCCGCGGCCTTTAAGGCCGGCGTCAAGCATAAAATTGCAAATTTCCGCGTCGCTCATTTCGGCGATGGCTTTGCGCGCGCTTTCGTAGCCGCCGTTGCTGATATATTCGTTAATATCTTCGGGGTTAATGCGGCCGCAGTCCTGCAGCAAAAAGCGGGTTTGCTTTTTGTAGAAGGGGATTTCCGCGGTGGTTTTGTATTGTTTGCCGTCGGCGGGGTTTTTGTATAAAAGGCGTTCTACCACTTCGTCTTTTAAAACGCTTTTTTCTATCAGTTCAACCACGTCGGTATCTTTTACTTTGGTGTAAAAGGTATCGCCGATACTGAGCAGCGGGCCCTGCTGGCAGAAGCCCTGGCAGCCGCTTTTGGAGAGGTAAATTTCCCTGCAGCCTTCGGAGATTTTTAAGCAGACGTTTAAATTTCTCTTGGCGAGCTCGGTTTTAAAGGCTTCAAAAACCTTCATCGAGCCGCTGGAAACGCAGCCCGTGCCCGCGCAAATGATAATTTTTTTGGTAATGTTGGCGTACTGCTTATCGTAATTATCTTTAATTTCTTTTAAGTTATTTGCCGGCATTTTGGGCCTCCTTTTTGGCAACTTCGTCTATGAGGGCGGTAACTTTTTCCGGCGTCATTTGGGGGTGCACTTCTTCGTCGATAACCACTACGGGCGCAATGCCGCACGCGCCTAAGCAGGAGACGCATTCCAAAGTAAAATTAAAATCGTCGGTAGTGTGTTTTTGCGCGTTAAGGCCCAGTTTGTTTTGCACCGCGTTTATAATGCCCTCGGATTTTTTAACGTGGCAGGCGGTGCCGTCGCATATTTTTATGATATGCTTGCCCTTTGGCGTTATGGAAAAGTGGGAAAAGAAAGTAGCCACTCCAAACACTTTTGCGGGCGGTATGCCTAAAGAATTGGCCACAAAAGTCATGGCGTCTTCGGGCAGGTAGTTATACTTGTGCTGCACTTTTTGCAGTATAGGTATAAGTTTGCTGGGGTTGTTATCGTATTCGTTTAAAATGGCGATAACGTCGCTAAGTTTTTCTACGGACATTGTATCTCCTTGTCTGGTTATTTAATCATTGGCCGCCCGCCTGCTGCGCAACCAACAGCTTTTGCGACAGCACCGACAGCGAGGCGCCTAAATCTTCGTTTTGCACAATCACTTCCGCGCCGCAGTTTAAGCGGACGGAAGAAAAATTCCATATAGCCCTTATGCCGGCTTTTACAAGCATATCGGCCACTTCCTGGCTGGCCTGGGCGGGCACGGCGATAATGGCAAGGCGTATGCCTTTCTTTTTAATTAAATCCAGCGAATCCTGCACGGAAAAGACGGGCTTATCGTTTATCTTTTTGCCGTGCAGTTTTGCGTTAATATCGCCAATGGCGACAATGTTTAAAGCGTATTTGGCAAACCCGCCGTAAGAAGAAAGCGCGCGGCCCAAATTGCCCGCGCCGATTAAAAACGCGTCGGTTTGATTGCTGATGCCTAAAAAGTTATCTATATGCGCCATTAATTCTTTGCGGTTGTAGCCGTGTTTGGGCCGGCCCGTAAAGCCGGTGCAAAAAATATCTTTGCGCACCTGTATGGCGGTAAAATTAAAATGCTCGGCAATTTGGGGGGAGGAAATATTTTCCCGCTCCAGGTTTTTTAGATAATCAAAATATAAAAGCAAGCGGCGCACGGTAGTTTCCGGCGCGGGTTTGGCCACGGGGTTGCAGGGGGGGCACGCCTCTTTATTTTTTGCCGGGGGCATTTAACTTTTTACCTCTTAAAATTTGCTTATAAAACAGAACGTAATTTTATTGATAAACTCTTATTGATAAAATTTTATCAATAATCTGAAATAATGTCAATACAAAAAAGCGCCGGCGCAATTTTTACGCCTGCGTTTACGGGGATATGCCTCAGGCCGCAGCGCATTAGCGCGCGTAAACGGGCAAATATGCAAAATTGTTGCGCGCCGGGGGCGCGGCGGAAGCTATGCGGCCTTTGCGTCAAAGCGGCCGGATTATTTTTTTCTTACGTCGGTAAGGAGGGTGTCGGTATAATAATGATTTAAAATCTGCTCAAAATTCTGGCCGGCTTGCGCGCGGCCGCCGGCGCCTGTCTGGCACAGGCCCACGCCGTGGCCCCAGCCGCCGCCGTAAAAGATAAAGGCTTTGGGTTTGCCTTTTTCCATCACGGGCTCGGTTATAAAATAGGTGCTTCTAAGCATGCCAAGGGCAAGATATCTTTTAATCTCGTTTTCTTTAGTAAGCGTGATAGAGCCTTTCTCGCCGTTAATTCTAACCCCGTTTACATAGCCAGAGCGGCCCCTTTTAACCGGCACCACCGATAATATCGGCCCGATGTCTTT
>JAISVV010000080.1 GCA_031271365.1 Elusimicrobiota bacterium
CTTTTGGTCGCCGGCGGCGGCCCAAAGCGGGCGTATGCCCGGCGTTACTAAAACCATCTCTTTGCCCAAAGCGCGGCGCAGTTGTTTTACTTCTTTGGGCGAGGAAACTATGCCGCCTAAACCGGCCTCTTTTGCCAATTTTGCAAGGCGCGCAACCATTTGCGCGGCATTGTGTTTAAAACCTATTTTTTTAAGCGCGGCGTCGTCAAGGCTGGTTAAAATCGTAACGCCTAAAATCAGCGGCGCGCGGCCTTTGGGGGCGTTTTCTTTGGCGGCTTGCGCGGCGGCTTGCATCATTTCCGGCCCGCCGGAGGTGTGGATTGTCAGCATATAAACGCCCATCTTTGCCGCCTGTGCCACGGCTTTTGCAACGGTGTTTGGGATATCGTGGAATTTTAAATCCAAAAAAACTTTGCCGCCCAGCTTTTGTATTTTTTTAACAATACCCGGACCCGCGGCGGTAAAAAGCTCTTTGCCCACTTTAAAAACGCCTACTTTGTTTTTTAGTTTTTTGACTAAGGCCAGGGCTTCGCGCTCGGTTTTAACGTCTAAGGCCACTATAATTTTTTGATAAGGTTTCATATTTTTAACTTGCCTCGCAAATCTTCTATATTTTTTAGGTTATTCGTTTTAAAATACTCTTCTATGCCGGCCGCTGCGTCGCGCGCGGCGAAAGGGTTTACAAAATTTGCGCTGCCAATTTGCGCGGCGGTTGCGCCGCATAAAATAAACTCCAGCGCGTCGGCCGCCGTGCTTATGCCGCCGCTTGCGATAATGGGGATATCAACATTATTATAAACGTCCCACACAACTTTTAAGGCCACGGCTTTTATAGCCGGCCCCGACATACCGCCGGACACATTGCCCAGCATAGGTTTTTTGGTTTGCAAATTTACCGCCATGGCGGGCAGCGTGTTAATTAAAGTAAGCGCGTGCGCGCCGGCAGCTTTACACTCTTTGGCGACGGCGACAACATCGCTTACCATCGCCGTAAGTTTGGCAAAAACGGGCTTTTGCGTGTTGGCGCGCGCGGCGGCGACAATAGACGCGCTCGTGGCGCAGCACTGGGCAAACAACCCTTTGCTTTTGCCGTGCGCCACATTTGGGCACGAGAGGTTTATTTCTATCGCGTCAACGCGTTTTTGTTTGTCTAAAATTTTAGCCAGCTCGCCGTATTCTTGCGCGCTGCCGCCTGCAATGCTGGCGACAACTTTGGTATCGTATTTTGCCAAAAACGGCAGGGCGGTTTCTATAAAATACTCCGCGCCTTTATTTTCCAGCCCGATGGAATTTAGCATGCCGCCGCTAAAATCGGCCACGCGCGGGGGCTTGTTGCCTTCGCGCTGGCGCAAGGTGATTGTTTTGCACACCACCGCGCCAAGCAGCGATAAATCATAAAACCCCGCAAATTCTTTGCCGTAGCCAAAGGTGCCGCTTGCGCTCATGACGGGGTTTTTAAGTTTTAAACCGCCGACGTTAACCTCTACCATACGATATCCTCCGCGTTAAAAACGGGGCCGTCTTTGCAAACCATTTTGTATTTTGTGTCTTTGTTTTTTACTTCCACGGGGCAACCCTGGCACACGCCCATGCCGCAGGCCATTTTTTCTTCCAGGGAAACCTGGGTGTTTACTTTATATTTTGCGCCAAGGCCCGCTACGCAGCGCAGCATACCGACGGAGCCGCAAGCGTATAAAGCGGCATTTTTGGCTTCTTTAAGGGCGCGCTCTAAAGGCGCGTCTATCATACATTTTTCGCCTTTGGCGCCGTCTTCGGCGGAGATAAAAACTTCGCCGTATTTTTTAAATTCGTCGGCGCAAATAATTTCGGCCCCGGCGCGCGCGGCTAAAAATATTTTGCAGGTTTGACCGCTTTCTTTTATGCGCCTTGCAAGCAGCAAAAGCGGCGCTGCGCCCATGCCGCCTGCGGCTAAAAGATGTTCCTTTGTTTTTTGTATTTCAAAGCCGTTGCCCAAAGGCGCGGTTACGTCTATAAAATCGCCGGGTTTAAGATTGCTTAAAAGCTCCGTGCCGCGGCCTGTTTTTTTGAAAATAAAATAAACCGCGCCGCCCTCAACGTCGTGTATGCCAAAAGGCCGGCGCAAAAACGGCGCGTTTGGGCCCGTGCATAAAACTTCTAAAAACCGGCCGGGTTTTGCGCCGGCCGCTAAAGCGGGCGCGCTAAATTTTATTTTAAAAATGCCCGGCGCGGCCTGCGCGCTTTCCAGCACTTTGGCTTTAAAATTATTCATTAATACGGCCGTCCTTAAAAATAAGTTTGCCGCCGCATAAAACGTGTTTAACGCGGCCTTTTAATTTGCGCCCGATATACGGGCTGTTGCGGCTGGCGGACAAAATTTCCTCCTGCGAGTAAACCCATTCTTCGTTTAAATCCACCAGCGCGATATCGGCCGGCGCGCCTTCCGTAAGCGTGCCGGCTTTTAAATTAAATATGCGCGCGGGGTTTAAGGACATAAGTTCAATTAATTTTTTTACGTCGATAAGCCCGCTTTCCACCAAAGCAGAGTGCGAGAGGGCAAAAGCCGTTTCCAGCCCGATTATGCCAAACATTGCCAGTTCAAACTCCACCTCTTTTTCGTGGGGGGCGTGGGGGGCGTGGTCGGTGGCGATGGCGTCTAAAGCGCCGTCTTTTAAGGCTTGCTTAACGGCCTCAACGTCGGCCGCGGCGCGCAGCGGCGGGTTCATTTTGGCGTTGCCGCTGAAACTTTCGCACTCGCTCTGCGTCAGGGTAAAGTGATGCGGCGCGGCCTCGGCCGTAATTTTTAAACCTTCTTTTTTTGCTTTGCGTATTAACTCGCACGCTTCTTTGGTTGATATGTGGCAAAAGTGCAAAGGCGTTTTTGTCTGGCGCGCCAAGTCAATTTCGCGCTCGACGGCTTTCCATTCGCTTTCATTGCTCATGCCTGCAAGGCCCAGCTTGCTGCTGATAAAACCATCGTTCATCACGCCTTTGCCGGCAAGTTTTAAATCCTCCGCGTGAGAGGTAACGGGCAAGCCGGTTTTAGCCGCTTTAAGCAAAGCCTCTTTCATTAAAGTCTGGCTTTCAAGCGGGCTGCCGTCGTCGGATAAGGCCGCCGCGCCGGCGGCTTTAAGCTCGGCAAAATTAGTAAGCTCCGCGCCTTTGCGCTCTTTGGTTATGGCGCCGATTATCTTTACGTTTACCAAAGCGTCCTGCTCGATTATTTTTTGCGCCACGCCCAGCGCGTAGCCGTTATCCATGGCGGGGTTGGTGTTGGGCATCATGCAAATTGTGGTATAGCCGCCCTTGGCCGCGCCGCGCGAGCCGGACGCAATTGTCTCTTTGCCTTCGTAGCCGGGCTCGCGCAGATGCGCGTGCAAGTCCACAAAGCCGGGCGCGCACAAAAGGCCTTTGCCGTCGATAATAACGGCGTCTTTGCGCTCTATATTTTGCGCCACTTTGGCAATTTGGCCGTTAAGCGCCAAAACGTCGGCGACGGCGTCAAAGTTATTAGCGGGGTCAACCACGCGGGCTTGTTTGATTAGATAATTTTGCATAATTATTCCCCCCTCCTTACCGCCGAAGACGTTAAAAATAAAACGGCCATGCGCACCGCAATGCCGTTTGTAACCTGCTCTAAGATAACCGAATTTTTGCCGTCGGCAACGTCGGTGCTTATCTCAAGGCCGCGGTTCATTGGGCCCGGGTGCATTACTATAATATCGGGCCGGCATTTTTTAAGCCGCTCTTTGGTGACGGCGTAAGTTTTAAAATATTGCGCCGGCGTGGGGAAGGCTTTTAAATCGTCGCGCTCAAACTGCATGCGCAGCACGTTTACGGCGTGCGCGTCTTTTAAAGCCTCGTCGATGTCGCTGGTTACTTTTACGCCGAATTTATCGGCGTACTTTGGCAGTATCGCCGGCGGCGCGCATAAAGTTACGTTTGCGCCAAGTTTTGTAAGCCCCCAAATATTGGAGCGCGCCACGCGCGAGTGCTCTATATCGCCGACGATAGTTACGTTTAGGCCTTTTACTTTGCCAAATTTTTCGCGCAGCGTGTAAATGTCCAGCAAGGCCTGGGTAGGGTGCTCGTGCTTGCCGTCGCCGGCGTTGATAACGCTGCCTTTAACAAATTTGCTTAACACATTTGCCGCGCCCGCGTAGCTGTGGCGGATGATAAAAATATCGATTTTCAAAGCTTCTAAATTGCGGCCCGTATCTGCCAGGGTTTCGCCTTTTAAGACGCTGCTGGCCTTCATGTCCATATTAACCACGTCGCAGGAAAGGCGTTTTTGCGCCACTTCAAAGCTGACGCGCGTGCGGGTGGAAGGCTCGTAAAACAAGTTAACCGCCGTCTTGCCGCGCAGCGCGGGCACCTTTTTTATATCGCGCGTGGACACTTCTTTAAAAGAAGCGGCGGTGTCTAAGATACGGGTGATTTCTCCGGCGGATAGGTATTCCAGGCCGAGCAAATCTTTTTTTGTCCACGCGAAGTTATCTGACATCGCGCTCCCCCAAAAGCACAATTTCGTGCCCGTCGTATTCTTTAACTTTTACGTGTATAACCTCTTTGCGCGCAGTGGGCACTTTTTTACCTACGTAGTTGGCCTCCACGGGCAGCTCTCTGTGGCCGCGGTCTATTAAAACGGCAAGCTCTATCGTGGCCGGGCGGCCGAAGTCGGCAAGCTCCGTCAGCGCGGCGCGTATGGTGCGGCCGGTGTATAAAACATCGTCTACCAAAATTACGTTTTTATCTTTTAAATCAAAGCCTATATTGCTTGGTTTTATGACGGGGAAATCGGCCACCTGGCTAAGGTCGTCACGGTATAAAGTTATATCAAGCTCGCCTAAAGGCGCGGTTAGTTTGGCGGCGGCGTCAAACTTTTCTTTAAGCCTTTGGGCTAAAAAAACGCCGCGCGTGCGTATGCCGACAAACGCTATATTGGCGGGGTTGGCGTGGCGCTCTAAAATTTCAAAAGCCATGCGCTGCAGGGTTTTATCCATCTCCTGCGCGGTTTGTATAGTTTTTTCCATAGTCGTTCTCCTTAGTGTCTAAAGTGGCGAAGGCCGGTAAAAATTAAAGCTATGTTATGCTCGTTGCAGGCGGCTATCACTTCTTCGTCGCGCATGGAGCCGCCGGGCTGGATAATGGCGCTTACGCCCTGCGCCGCGGCCACGTCAACGCCGTCTCTAAACGGGAAAAACGCGTCCGAGCCCAGCACCAAAAGCTGCGGGCGCGGGTTTTCTTTTAAATATTCTTCCATCTTCATAGCGGCCATTTTTACGGCGTCAACGCGGCTCATCTGCCCAGCGCCTATGCCTATCGCGGCGTTTGCCGACGTAAAAACAACAGCGTTTGATTTTATGTGCTTTACCGCCGCCCAGGCAAATTTAAGGGCGGCTTCTTCTTGCGCCGTGGGTTTGCGGGCGGTGGGGCAGGTAAAACCTTCTTTAAAAAGCTGCAGGTTGGCGTCTTGCAGCAGCACTTCCTGCCCGACGGATTTTAGCTGCTGGCTTTGGCTTACGGGCGCGGTTCTTTGCAGCACGCGCAGGTTTTTCTTTTTGGTTAAAACTTCCATGGCGGCCGCGTCGTAGCTTGGCGCGCAAACGGCCTCCACAAAAAAAGTTGATATAAAATCGGCCTCGTCTTTGGTTACGTTTTTATTGAAAGCTATTATGCCGCCGTAGGCGGATTTAGGGTCGCCCTTCCAGGCGTTTTGGAAGGCTTCTTTTAAGTTTGCGCCCGCGCCGACGCCGCAGGGCGTTACGTGTTTGAAGATGACGCAGGCGGGCGTTTCTTTAAATTCGCTTACGCAGTCCCACGTGCCGAAGGCGTCTAAAATATTGTTGTAGGAAAGTTCCTTGCCGTGCAATTGTTTGAAAGCAAAATCTTTGCCGCGCGTGTAGAGGGCGGCGGCTTGGTGCGGGTTTTCGCCGTATCTTAGGGCTTGCAGTTTTTCCAGCACTATAATTTTTGTCTGCGGGTATTTTTGGCCAAGGCCTTTTTTAAATTCTTCCGATATCTCCGCGTCGTAGGCGGCGGTGTGGGTGAAGGCTTCCACGCACAACTCCCGCCGGGTTTGATAAGAAATTTGTTTAGTATCCCGCATTTCTTTTAAAACTTTTTGATAATCTTGCGGGCGGCATAAAACGGCGACGTCTTTAAAATTTTTGGCCGCGCTGCGTATCATTGAGGGGCCGCCGATATCAATATTTTCTATTACCTCCGGCGCAAAACTTTCTTTGGCTTTTGCCGCGGTTTCGCGGAAAGGGTAGAGGTTTACAACCAGCATATCTATCGGCTCTATGCCGTGTTCTTTGATGGTTTTAAGATGCTCTCTATCGTCGCGCTTGTGCAAAATGCCGCCGTGCACTTTGGGGTGCAGCGTTTTAACGCGGCCGTCTAAAATTTCCGGGAAACCGGTTAAATCGCTTAAATCGCGCACGGGCAGGCCGGCGTCTTTTAAAAACTTTGCGGTGCCGCTGGTTGAAATAATTTCAACGCCCAAAGCGTGCAGGCCTTTGGCAAAATCGCCCAGGCCGGTTTTATCTGATACGGAGATTAACGCGCGTTTAATTGTCATTTTTGTCCTTTTAATTTACCCCCTCTACCCTTGCGGGAGAGGGAGTACGAGGGCGCCGCTTTATAGTTTGCCCTCGCAAAAAATTTTTACCGCTTGCGGGTAGAGTTTGTGTTCAACTTCCAATACGCGCGCGGCCAGGGTTTGCGGCGTGTCGCCGGGCAGCACGGGCACTTTGGCTTGCGCGATTATTGTGCCTTTATCGTAATCGGCGTCTATAAAATGTATGGTTGCGCCCGATTCCGCCTCGCCGGCCGCCAGCACAGCCCGGTGCACGTGCGCGCCGTGCATGCCTTTGCCGCCAAACTTGGGCAGCAGCGCGGGGTGTATGTTCATCACGGGGCAGATATCCAAAATATTTTGCGGCACTTTTTTTAAGTAGCCGGCAAGGCAAATTAAATCCGGCCCGGCGGCTTTAAGCGCGGATAATAAATCGCCGGGGCCTTCCACAAAAACGGGTATATTATATTTTGCCGCCTTATCTATCGCGCCGATAGCGGGCTTGCCGGCAACAAGCAAAACAATTTGCCCTTTGATATCGCCGCTTTGCGCGGCTTTGGCCAGCGCCTCAAAATTGCTGCCGCCGCCGGAGGCGAAGACTATTATTTTTTTATTCATGCTCTTCGTAATAATAAGACTGCTCTATGCCTTTTATAAAGGTTTCGCGCTCGTTGATTTTATCCGTTAAAGCGTTTTGCAAAAGCGTTTTAATTTCCAAATCGTTGACGGGGCTGCGCTCCATGGCCTGCAGGTAGGCGGTTTTATCCACGCACTGCCAATCTACGCATTTTTTTAAATTCTTTTTTAAAATTAAATCCAGCCAGATACGCCCGCTTCGGCCGTTGCCTTCCATAAACGGGTGGGCGATGTTAATCTCGACGTATTTTTTTATGATATCGTCAAAACTTGCCTCCGGCATTTTTTCTATTTTATCCAAACTTTCTTTTAAATACAGGCTGCTTGCAAAACGGAAGCTGCCCTTTGATATATTTTTTGTACGCACTCGGCCGGCAAAATCGTAAAGCCCGTCAAACAGATATTTATGGATTTGGCGCAAGCCTTTAAGCGTGCCGGCTTCCATTTTATTTATATCGCCGCTGTCAAACAGGCGGTATGCTTTTTGTTTGCTAAGCTCGTCCGTTTTGCCCATTATTTGCCCTCTAAAATTACCTGCTGCCTGCCTTTGGTGATATAGCCCACTTCAAGCAGCTCCGGCAAAAGTTTTTTGGCGGCGGCAACGGCGTCTTTTTTAACGCAGATTACCATGCCAAGGCCCATGTTAAATGCGTCAAACATTTCTTTATCGGATATTTTGCCTTTCTTTTGCAGGGTTTTCATGACAGCGGGCGTTTGCCATTTGCTTGTATCCAAAACCGCGTTGACGTTTTTGGGTAAAAAGCGCGGCACATTGCCGGGCAGGCCGCTGCCCGTTATATGCGCCATGCCTAAAATTTCTTTTTTGGCCTTGGCCAGGCCGGCTTTAAGTTTTAAAATTTCTCTAACGTAAATGCGCGTTGGGGTTATAAGCTGCCTGGCGTATTTTTTTAGCTCTTTGCCAAACACGTGGCGCACCAGCGAATAGCCGTTGCTGTGGAAACCGCTTGAAGGCAGCGCAAGCAAAACATCGCCAGGTTTTACTTTTTTGCCGTCGATAATCTCGCTGTTTTTAACCATGCCGACGGTGAAGCCGGCCAAATCGTATTCGCCTTTTTGGTAGAAGCCTGGCATCTCGGCCGTTTCGCCGCCGATTAGGGCGCAATTGGCTTGGCGGCAGCCTTCCAAAATGCCGTTGATGATTTGCTTTGACGCGGCCATATTAAGTTTGCCGCTGGCGTAGTAATCCAGGAAAAAGAGCGGCGTTGCGCCCACCACAACCAAATCGTTAACGCACATGGCAACCAAATCTATGCCGATAGTATCGTGCTTATTCAGCAAAAAGGCAAGCTTAAGTTTTGTGCCCACGCCGTCGGTGGAGGCAACAAGGCTGTAATCTTTATTGCAAGGCACCGGATATAACCCCGCAAACCCGCCGACGCCTTTGGTTTTTGTGGCGATAAAATCTACAAATTTATCGCCCGCTGCGATATCAACGCCTGCTTTTTTGTATGTGGACATGATGTTTTTAAAACTCCTGTTTATTTTTGGCGATAATTTCGGCCTCGGTTTTCTGCCGCGCGGCGGCAAGTTTTTGGGCCAGTTTTTTATCGCTTAAAGCTAAAATTTGCATCGCCAGGAAAGCGGCGTTTTTTGCGCCGTCTATCGCCATTGTCGCAACGGGCATACCCGGCGGCATTTGCGCGGTGCTGAGCAAGGCGTCCATGCCTTTTAGCGCGCCCGCGCTTAGCGGAACGCCGATAACCGGCTTTGTTGTTAAGCTGCACACAACGCCCGCCAAATGCGCCGCCATGCCCGCGCCGGCGATGAACACTTTGGCGTCTTTATGCGCCTGCATTAATTTGTGCAGGTAGTTTGGGCTTCTGTGCGCCGAGCAAATTTTTACGGCGCAGGGCACTTTAAAATCTTTAAGCGCGTCTTGCGCTTTTTGCATTGTGGGCAAATCGCTCTCGCTGCCCATCAGGATTAGGACTTGTGGTTTCATACTTGCTCTCCTATATCGCGCCTGTACTGCATGCCTTCGAAATTTATTTTTTTGATTTCGGCGTAGGCTTTGGCCCGCGCTTCTTTTAAATCTTTGCCGAGCGCGACCACGCTTAATACGCGCCCGCCGTTGGTGTATA
>JAISVV010000028.1 GCA_031271365.1 Elusimicrobiota bacterium
CGTGCAATGGTCCTGGGTTTATAAAAGAGCAACGCAAATGCGCGGCATACAATTCGGCGGTATTTACTCCACCAACGATGACGCCGTGGGCGCTTCTCTGGATTTAATAAACATGGCGCAGGATTTTACCGGCCTTCAATGGGGCGCCCTTAACTGGAGCAGGCGCAGCTTTACCGGCGTGCAGTTCGGTTTGGCTAACCTCGGCGCGGAAGTGTACGGCCTTCAGTTTGGCTTTTACAACCAGGCGGATTCCTTTAAAGGTTTGCAGCTTGGTCTTGTAAACTACGTTAAAAATATTGACGTGGGTTTACAGGTAGGTTTGGTTAATATTATCAACAATAACGGCTGGCTGCCCGCGATGGTGCTGCTTAACGGCCGCTTCTAAAGCTGCAGGTTTAATCAGATACAATAAAACGCCCCGCCGCGTAATACCGGCGGGGCGTTTTATTTTATTACCGATTAAAACCTTACATATTTGACGACTTCTATATTAACGCCTAAGTCCTTGCCGACGGCATTAATCAGGTCGCGCACGCTGAGTTTGCTGTCTTTAATGGCGGGCTGCTCTAAAAGCACCACGTCTTTAAAGAACTTCTGTATCCTGCCGGGCAGCATTTTTTCTATAGCGGCTTCGGGTTTACCCTCGTTTTTGGCCTGTGTGGCGGCGATATCTTTTTCGTTGTCTATAACGCTTTGCGGCACGTCTTCTTTTTTAAGATATTGCGCCACCATGCCCACGCCCTGCATGGCGATGTTTTTGGCAAGCTCCGTAAGCGTCTCTTTGGTTTGCGGGCTGCATTTGCATTCGCCGCCGTCGGCGGGCGTAACTTTAAACTCTACCATGGCGGCCTTTTTATTGTCGGTGTGCAGGTAGTAGTTAATCACGCCGCAGCCTTGCGGCGCCGGCCAGCAGACGGCCTGGGTAAAGCTGATGTTCTCGCCGAATTTGGGGGCGCGCTCTTCAATGATTTTCTTTAAAGGGGCGTCCTGGGTGTAGTCGGCAACGGCCGGGTTTTTAAGCATATAGCCGGCGATATCGCTTACCAAGGCTTCAAAATCCGGCGTTTTGGCGACAAAGTCCGTCTCGCAGCCTAAAGAGGCCATGGCATAATATTTGCCGTCGGTTTTAATAACCGTGCGGCCTTCTTTGGTTTCCCTGCCGGCGCGTTTGGCCATATCGGCTAAACCTTTTTTGCGAAGGCAGATAATGGCGGCCTCAAGGTCGTTATTGCTTTCGCCAAGGGCGTTTTTGCAATCGGCCAGGCCGGCGCCTGTCTTCTCGCGCAGCGTTTTAATAAGTTCCAATGTAGACATTAGTTTACCTCCGTCTCGTCGGTTTCGGGGGCGTTGCCCTGCACTTCGGCTAAAGAGGCGGCCTCCGCTACGGCGCCGCGCAGAGCCTCGGCCATAATCGGGTTTTCTACGGGCTTAATCTCTTCTTCTTTGGCGGCCTGCTTTTCCGCCGGCTGCTGGGCGGGGCCCTGCGCTTCGGCGCGGCCTTCTAAGATAGAATCGGCCACGGCGGCGCAAAATAATTTAATGGAGCGCGCCGCGTCGTCGTTGCCGGGTATCGGCACGTCGATAAGGTCCGGGTCGGAGTTGGTGTCGCAGACGGCTACCAAAGGTATGCCCAGCACGCACGCTTCTTTAACCGCGCCCTGGGTGTCAACCGGGTCTATTACAAAAACCACGTCGGGCAGGGACTTCATTTCGCGGATGCCGCCTAAAAGTTTTTGCAGGCGGTTCATCTCTTTGGTTAAGCGCGAGGCCTCTTTTTTGGAGATGGCCTTCATCACGCCTTCGGCTTCCCACTTTTCAAGTTCGTTAAGCCTTTCTACGGATTTGCGTATGGTTTGGAAGTTGGTTAAAGTGCCGCCCAGCCACTTTTCGTGTATAGAGGGGCAGCCGGCTCTTTCGGCCTCGGCCTTAATGGCTTCCTGCGCTTGTTTTTTGGTGCCTACAAATAAAAATTTGGAGCCTTTTTTAGCTTCCTCTTTAATGTATGCGGTGGCTTTGCGCAGTTCCTTTGCGGTTTTTTGCAAGTCTAAAATATGCACGCCGTTGCGCTCGCCGAAGATATAGCGGCTCATTTTGGGGTTCCATCTTGAAGTTTGGTGGCCAAAGTGAACGCCGGCCTCTAGCATGGCCTTCATTGATATGTTGCTCATTTTATTATTTTCTCCTGTTATAGACGCGGGCCTAAATTTAGGCAGGGGATACCTATAAGCGGCCGTTTGTCCGGCCCGTTGGCAAAAGCATTTAATTTACAACCGGTTTCGCTTTTAACGCACAAATGGGCTTACATATATTATATCATAATTGTTGCAGATTTTTTGTAGCCGTCATTGCGGGTATAAAGGCCCTTTATACCCGCAATGACGGCACAAGAAAAGGGGGCCATCATGGAAAAGACTTACACATATTATACCACTTTAGCCGTTTTAGCCGCCGTATGCCTGGGCGGCTGCGGCTTTTTCGGCAAGGCCGGCGGCATAAGAAACTGCCCCCAAAAATACGCGCAGATTAACAAAACTTATAATTATCCCTCGTCGCTTAAAAGCTGCCGCAGTAAAAAAGAAAGCATGGATTTTTACTTTGACGGCCTCAGCGCGCGCGCAAGCGTAAGCGGCTTGCAGGACATCAGCTACATCGCCAACTACGACGGCGACGGCAAAATAACCGATATCCTGTATATGGGCGAGGGCGCCGCCAAAAAAACAGAGTTTGACCTTGACGGGCGCATAAGCGACATTTGGCTCTTTGACGCGCAAACGGACGCCGCGCTCTCGCACGAAACTTACCGCCCCGGCGGCGAGGCGGCCTCCGTGCAAACAAACGGCGAAACTTTCGCCTTCCATCCCAATGGCGCCGTGGCGCGTTACGCAAAAGACGCGGAGGCGTTTTTATACTCCCCGGCCGGCGCGCCGCTTAGCTATGTAAAGTACAAAGACGGGCAGCCTTGGCGCATAATCACCTACGCCGAGGCCGGCCGCGCCGCCAGATACGAAATGGATGACAATCCGCAGCAGCGCGCCGTCTATTCCGCCGGCGGCGTATTGCTTAGTTACCAATGTAACGCCGGCCCCTGTCTGCGCGCCGCCCAAAACAAAAACGCGGCGGCGGCAAAATGCGCAATTCCGACAGACAG
>JAISVV010000030.1 GCA_031271365.1 Elusimicrobiota bacterium
TTAAAGGAGCAGGGCAAGGAAGTGTGTTTAATATCGGGCGATAACAATTTAGCGCTGCAAGCCGTGGCCGCGCGCGCCGGCATAGAAGAATACTACGGCGATATGCTGCCGCAGGATAAAGCGGCTAAAATAGCCGCGCAAAATAATATCGGCGGCGAAACGGTGATGATAGGCGACGGCTTTAACGATATCCTGGCCCTTTTGCAGGCGGGGGCGGGAATCTCCTTTGCAGCGGGCCAGAACGCTTTTAACAGCTGGGCGGATATTGCGGTGTCTTCCAAAGATTTCGGCAGCGTTAAAAAAATATTTTTATACGACCGCCGCCGGCAAAACATAATAAGGCAAAATATACTTATCGGCGCGGCTTTTGGGTTAACGGCGGTTTATTTTGCTCTTAATCATGCGCCGGGCGTCTGCCGGCTAGGCGGGCTTTTGCTGGCGCCGGTGATATTGATAACCATAAACTCCGCGAGGTTAAAATAATGACTAAAGACTTGGATTTCGGCTATACTAAAGACCACGCCCGCAAAGGCGCGGGCGTTAAACTGCCCAAAATAGAATGCTGGGAAAACCAGTACAAACGCGACTATCTTGTAGAGCACGTGATAGAGGAGTTTACCTCCGTCTGCCCCAAAACCGGCCTGCCGGATTTCGGCGTTATAACCATAGAATACATACCCGCCAAATTATGCCTGGAGCTTAAATCTTTAAAATATTATCTGCTGGAATACCGCGATATGGGCATTTTTATGGAAAACGTGGCCAATAAAATTTTGGACGACGTTGTGCGCTCCTGCGCGCCCAAAGCCGCCAGAGTTACGGCCGAGTTTACGCCCCGCGGCGGCCTGCAAAGCAATATAGTTGCCCGATGCGGCAAATGGGATAAATAATGAATAACGAAAGGAATATAATAGCCTTGGTTTTAGGGCTTTTGGCCGCGGGCCTGCTGTGGCAATATTACCTAAAGCCCAAATACCTCATTAAAACCGAAGACCCGCAGACTATGGCCGAGCTTTACCGCGCCGACGTGGACGCCTTATACGAAATACTGATGGAAGTCGGCGGCGAGCTGGTGGCCCGCAGCGACTACCAGTACGAAGAAGGCGTTGTGTATGAGGACGGCTCCACCAATAAAAAAGACGTTTTAAGCACCAGAAGCAAGGAAGAGCAGGATTTTGATTTTTCCAGTTCGGCCAACAAACCGCTTAGCCTGCAGGAGCAAGCCGCCCTTGGCGATAAAAGAAGGGTAACGCAAATAATGCTGGAGGAGGGCGATATAATCGTAAACCCGCGTATGGAAAGCGCCGCGCCCTTAAACCCCGCAGAAGACGGCGGGCAGGAGCGTTTTAGCATATTTATTGCCCCCGTTAAGCACGAGGTTATCAAAACCGCCGGGCGTTACGAAGAGTTTAAAAAACAAAACCGCGGTATTTATCCTAAGGTTGATTTTGGTAAAAACGTGATTATTGTTTTAGAAAGCGACGGCCGGCTTTCAAACGGCTACTTTCAGGTGGCCGCTGTCCGCATTACGGATACTGCCATAGAGATAGACTACCGCGTAAGCATAGTAGGCGCGGATGAGCGCGCCGCGCAGGCGGCGTTTACCGTTGCGCCAAAATCGTCCAAGGACGTTGTTTTAAAACAGATAAGATAATGTTTGATAGTAAAGATGTGCTTTAAAGCAGTTTATATACTAAATGCGGCTCAAAAAGAGGAAGCTAAAGTATGAGAAAAACAATAATGGTTTTTATTGTTCACGCCTGTTTATATTTTATTGCGTGTTTTACCTTTGCCCAGACTCCCACAGAAGGGGTAAAGCCGGCGCCGGATAAAAATATTTCCGCCGCTTTGCTCGCGGCCGAGGCGGCCGCGCCCGCGCCTTTGGGCGATTTTATAAACCAAATTATCTCTAACCCCGCGCAGGCTTTGGCCCAAATGACAAAAGCCAGCGCAACCTGTCTGCCGGCGGCTAAAAACGAGGTTTTTACCTTTTCCGGCTACGGGGATAAAAAGCAAATTGAAGATATGCTTAGCAATACCTACAATATTAACGTAGCCAGCGGCATACGCGGCGATGACGGCGGGGAGTTGATGCGCAGCGGGGCGTCTTTCCGCCTGCACAGAAACTGGCTGCTTACCGCTGCGCACGGGCTAGATGTCTTAGGCGACGGCAAAACGGTTGGCAATATGCCGGTAAATATTAAAGTTGTTTTTAAGCGGGGTATGCAAAAAGTGCCGGGCGAGAACGATTATGCCATTATGCTTTCCAAGGTTTCGGCTTCAAGGCCGGCAAACGGGTATGTATATGTTTTTAACGGCATTTTCCCGGGGCAGGGGCCTGAAAGGGTTACTAACTGGTTCCACCGTAACGGGAGTGTGCAAACCGGTCTTTGGTGGACTTATACGCCGCAAACCCCCAATATTGATGTGGCGTTGATAAGGATAGATGAAGGCGGCCCGATTTCTTCAATAATCGATACTGAAACCGTGTTTGACGCGCAATCAACGGCGCGCTTTAATAAGCAGGCTAAAGCCCAAATTAAAGAAACGCAAAAACAGGCGGCGGCGGTTTTGAATAAGCAGGCTTCCAACGATATGGCCTGTTTTTTATCCGCGCCGATAAAAGATTATGAAATTTTAATTATAGACGACCCTGAAAATTCCATGGAGCTTGCCGCAAGGCCTGTTTTGGCGTTTTTCTTTAAAGACGGCAAAATGTTTAGGATTTTTAAAAATAGTTATCAGGCTTACAGCAATGACTATATGGGCGTGCGCTTTAGTGGCGAGGGTATTGTTCCGGGTACTTCCGGCTCGGCCATAGTGCAGGGGAAGCGTGTGGTTGGCCTTGTTACAACCGCTAAGCCGCAGGCGGGTTTAGTGGCCTCCCCGTATTATAACGAGAAGATAAGGGCCTTTATAAAAGATACCATGGGCGCGGACGCTTCGGGCGTAAAGTTTGTAAAGCCGATTATAGCGCCCATACCAATGCCGTAGGGGCCAAAAAAGTAGTTTTAAAACCGTTTTAGCAAAAACACAAAGCCCCCGCTTTTTATGGCGGGGACTTTGTGCTTTGATATTAGTTGTTATATCGGAGGTTTAGCTTTGCTGCGTAAAACAGGGTGTTGCTTGCAGATATAATCGCCAAGCGCGCTGCCGCCGGAGCAGCAATACTTTGTCATAGCGCCGTTGTCCAGGTATGTTATGCCGAAGCTGCGCCCCTTGCCGGTTCTCTGTAAGCCAGGCAACTTCGCAGGGCGCGATATCTAATCTTTGCGGCAAAGCTATAGCCGCCGGTATGCCTATAATTAAAACTACAGCCGGTAATTCTATTAACGTAAAGCCTTTTGTGTTTTGCATATTTTCCCATGCTAAGGATATTATGATACCCGCATATTATTTCATTTGCATTATCCTTTGGGCATTATTTTTTAGTAGAATAGACGTATATGAACATTACGGGCTTGTTGCTGGTTTCTATTTTATTTCCGTTTTTAGCGGCTGTTTTGGTGCCGCTTACGCGCCGCCTTGGCGCGGATGAAGGCCGCACGGCGCTCTTTGCCGCGGGCCTTACTTTTGTTTTATGCTTTTTAACCGCGCTTTACGCCCGCGCCGGGTTTACGGGCGATATTTTTGTTGCCATGCCTTTGGGCTTAAGCGCGCATTTTGCGGGTGATGGCGTGTCGGCCTTTATGGCGTGCGCGGCTTCCTTCCTGAGTTTTATAATAATGTATTACAGCCAGGGTTATATTAAGGACAGCGGGCATAAGGCCGAGTATTACGCCGCCTGCATGGTGTTTTTAGGCGCGATGACGGGCCTTGTCTACAGCGTTAACCTCGCCTGGATTTTTGTGTTTTGGGAGATTACGGCCATCTGCTCCTGGCGTTTAGTCGGCTACTTTAGGGCTAAAGCCGATGTTGCTAAAGCAAATAAAACTTTTTT
>JAISVV010000038.1 GCA_031271365.1 Elusimicrobiota bacterium
AAGCCCAGCTTTTTAAAGCCCTCTTTAAGCCACGCGCCGGCGGCGTCTAACAGCGCGGCGGCGGCCGCCCGGTTATCGGCGCATTCAAAAAAGCCAAAAAACCCGGTTTTATCGCCCCAGTAATCATTGTGCGTTTTATTTATTATCGCCGCCGCGCGGCCCACGGCCTCGCCGTCTTGTTTGGCGATAAAAAATTGCCGCCGCGCGTTTTGCCAAAACGGGTCTTTGGCGAACAGGGCTTTTGTTTCCATTTTAAGTTCCGGCACGTAATAAGGGTTGCCCTTGTACAGCTTAAAGGGCAACCCAATAAATTCTTTTATATCTTCGGTTTTTTCTATGTTCAGCATTATTTGATAAGGCCCAAAGCGCGGCCCGCCTCGCCGAACACTTTTAATATTTTATCTATTTGTTCGTCGGTATGCGTGGCCATAAGCGTTACGCGTATCAAGCATTTGTTCGGCGGTACGGCGGGCGGTATAACGGGCGTGGTAAAGATGCCCGCGTCAAACGTGGCGCGCCACATTTTAAAGCAATTTTCCATAGTGCCTACCATAACGGGCGTAATGGGGGTTTGGCTTTCGCCTATGTCAAAGCCCAGCTTTTTAAAGCCCTCTTTAAGCCGCGCGGAGTTTTGCCATAGTTTTTCTTTACGCGACATATCCGTCCAAATCAAATCCAGCGCTTTGCTGATAGAGGCCACCGCCGCCGGCGGCGGCGCGGCGGAAAATATCTGGCTGCGCGCAAAGTGGCGGATATAGTTTATAACCCGCTCGTCACCCGCGGCAAACCCGCCTACCGAGGCAAAAGTTTTAGAACACGTGCCCACCACCAAATCCACATCGCCGGGGGCTACGTTAAAATGCTCGCACGTGCCGCGGCCGGTTTTGCCCAAAACGCCGCTGGCGTGCGCGTCGTCTACAATAAGGCGCGCGCCGTATTTTTTGGCCAGTTTGATAACCTCGGGCAGGTTGCAGATATCGCCCTCCATGCTAAATACGCCGTCTACTATGATAAGTTTGCCCTTCCCGGGTTCTATTTTTGCCAGTATACGCTCCAAATCGGCCATATCATTGTGTTTAAAGCGCAGCATTTCGCCCTCGGAAAGTTTAACGCCGTCTAAAATGCTGGCGTGGTCCAGCTTATCTACTATGGCGGCGTCGCCCTTTTTAAGCAGGCACGATATTACGCCCAAATTCATCTGATATCCGGCGGAAAAGATTAAACCCGCCTCTTTGCCTTTGAAAGCGGCTATTTTTTGCTCCAGCTCTTCGGCGGCGGCGGTGTTGCCGTTTAAAAACCGGCTGCCGGCCGAGCCTGTGCCAAACTTTTCCACGGCTTCTATGGCGGCCTTTTTCATTTCGGGGTCATTGGCCAGGCCAAGATAGTTGTTAGAGCCGGCCATAATATACTTTTTGCCGTTTAAAGCAACTTCGGTATCCTGCGCGGAAGAAATGGGTTGAAAGTAGCTGTACATACCCATGCGCTTTACTATTTTATCTTCCTTGAAGTTATAAGCTTTTTCTAAAATATCTGCCATAGTTTTTTAATTTTCCCTCAAAAATTAATTTTAACAAAAATTTTTGCTCTTTTTAATAACATTAGTGGTGGAGCGGCCCTTAAGCAGCGGGAATAATACCACCTTGCCCGCAAATTCGCGCCCGGCAACGTCTTTGACGGCGTAATCGGCGCCTTTTACAAGCACGTCGGGTTTGATGGTTTTAATTAAATTTAAAGGCGTGTCCTGCGTAAATAAAACCACGGCGTCCACCGCTTGCAGCGCGCCGGCAGTCAGGGCGCGGTCGGCCTGTTTATTGACGGGGCGGCTTGGGCCTTTTAAGCGTTTAACGGAAGCGTCGGTGTTAATGCCCAAAATAAGCAAGTCGCCTTTGCTTTTGGCAAATTCCAAAATACTTACGTGGCCGGCGTGCAAAATATCAAAGCAGCCGTTGGTAAAGACGATTTTTTTGCCGTTTTTGCGCGCCGCTTTTAAAAATGCGGCCAGTTTGGCCCGGCTTAGTATTTTACTTTTCGCTTTCATTTGCCCTCAAAATGCGCTCCACAAGGCCGGTGTTCATGTCGCCTTGCGTAAAATCTTTATCCCGCAAAATGATTTGGTGGAAGGGTATAGTCGTCTGCACGCCCGTAACCGCAAACTCGCCCAAAGCGCGGCGGCTGCGGGCCAGCGCCTCCGTGCGCGTGGGGGCCCAAACTATAAGTTTGGCTATAAGGCTGTCGTAAAAAGAGGGTATGGTGTAGCCCGCGTAGACGTGGCTGTCCAGCCGCACGCCGGGGCCGCCGGCGGGCTGCCATTCTTCTATCAGGCCGGGCGCGGGGGCAAAATTATGTTTATAATCTTCGGCGTTAATGCGGTGTTCTATGGCGTGGCAGCCGATATGCTGCGCCTGCCGCTGCGTTAAAGAAAGCGGCCTGCCCTGCGCTATTTCTATTTGTATTTTAACTAAATCCACGCCGCAGACAAGCTCCGTTACGGGGTGCTCCACCTGCAGGCGGGTGTTAACTTCCATGAAGTAAAAGTTTTGCTCTTCGTCCATCAAAAACTCTACGGTGCCCACGCCGCTGTAGCCCGCCGCTTTGGCCAGGCGAACCGCGCTTTTGCACAATAAAGCGCGCGTTTTTGGGGAGACAAAAGGCGAGGGAGATTCTTCTATAAGTTTTTGGTTTTTACGCTGCATGGAACAATCGCGCTCGGCAAAAGCCACGACATTGCCGTGGTTATCGGCGGCAAGCTGCACTTCTATGTGGCGGGGGTTAACTATAAGGCGCTCAAAGTATACGCGGCCGTCGCCGAAAGCGGCCTTAGCCTCGCCTTGCGCGGTGTCTAAGGCGTTTTGAAAATCCGCCTGGCTAAACGCGGGGCGCATACCTTTGCCGCCGCCGCCCATGGTGGCCTTTATCATCAGCGGGAAGCCCACTTTTTTAGCCTCGGCCAAGTAGTTTTTTGTTATAACGCCGTTAGAGCCGGGTATTACCGGCACGTCGGCCGATATCGCCAAAGCGCGCGCGTGCGATTTTTCGCCAAGGTTTAAAATTGCTTTTGGCGTCGGGCCGATAAATACCATGCCGCTGTCTATAACCGCTTGCGCGAAGCGGGCGTTTTCGGCCAGAAAGCCGTAGCCGGGGTGCACTGCGCCCGCGCCGGTTAATTTGGCCGCCGCTATAACGGCGTCTATGTTTAAATAGCTTTGCGCGGCGCGCGCGGGGCCGATGCACACGGCTTCGTCGGCCTCTTTAACATGGGCGGAAAATTTATCCGCCTCCGAATACACCGCCGCGGATTTTAGGCCCATTTCTTTAAGCGTTCTTATTATACGCAGGGCTATCTCGCCGCGGTTGGCGATTAACACTTTATCAAAAGTTTTTGTTTTTAGGGGGGCGGGGGTCATATTTTGGGTTCTATAAAAAACAGCGGCTGGCCGTACTGCGCGCTTTGCCCGTCTTCTATGGAGATAATTTTTAGCGCGCCTTCTTTTGGCGCAAGGACGGGTTTTTGGGTTTTATTCATTTCTATATAACCCAGGGTTTGGCCTTCTTTGAGGGGCATATCTTCTTTTAGGTTTAGGGCTTTGCCTTTTGCGCCGGCGTGGTATATGCCCACGGCGGGCGCTTTGACGGGCGTTAAGCGGCAGGCAAAGCTGCCGGTTTTGGCGGCGGCCTGCGCTGTTTTTATTTGCACATACGTGCCGGCTTTGTTGTAGGTGATTTCTTCCAAATCGGTTGTTTTTGACCAAGTAATAAATTCAGCAAGAGTTTTGGTATCCATAAAACGCTCCTATAGATAAATAATACCATTTTTGGGGGGATTGTTTGTTGGGTTTTTGCTTTGTTGTTGCCCTTTGCGCGGGCGCGAATGCTATCACGTAAGACTTTCGGCAGGGAAGGTTTTCGGCTCATGACGCCGCCAAAAA
>JAISVV010000058.1 GCA_031271365.1 Elusimicrobiota bacterium
TTTAAAAGGCTCCAACGACGCCGCCGCCGCCCAAAAGCGCGAGGAAGAAGAAGCCCGCAAAGAAGCCGAGCGCAAAGCCAAAGAGCCGCTTAAATTATAATGCGCAAAGCGTTAAAAACACTGGCCGGAGATTTAAGAAAACATCTGCGCTCGCAAGACGAGGGCGAAATAATATTAAAAGCAGCCCCCTGCAAAAAAAGGGCTGCTTTTAAAACGCCCGAAACTGCGCCTGCGGCGGATAAAGCCGCCGTTTTGGAAGGCCTGGCCGCGCAAATAAAAACCTGCAAACGCTGCGCCTTGGGCCAAACGCGCCTTAACGCCGTGCCCGGCGAGGGTAATATCAACGCCAGGCTGATGTTTATCGGCGAGGGCCCGGGTTATGAAGAAGACCGCCAGGGCCGCCCTTTTGTTGGCAAAGCCGGCCAGCTTTTGGATAAAATGATTGTGGCCATGGGCTTTACGCGGCAGGAAGTTTTTATAGCCAACATGGTTAAATGCCACCCTATGATAGACCCGCAAAACCCCGACAAACGCGGCAACGACCGCGCCCCCGACGGGGAGGAAATCGCCGTCTGCCGCCGCTATATAGAGCGGCAAATTGCCGCCGTATCGCCCGATTATATCGTGGCCTTAGGCGGCGTGGCCGGCAAAAGTTTGATAATGGACGCCAAAAGTTTATCGGCCATACGCGGCAAGTTTTACGATTTACAGCTGACCGAAGCCGCGCTTACAAAACCGGTCAAAATTTTAGCCACTTTCCACCCCGCCGCGCTGCTGCGTAACCCGGGCTGGAAAAAGGACGCCTGGGCCGACCTAAAAATGCTGCTTGCCGCCATGGGCCGCACACCGCCCTCTAAAGAGGTTTAAATGTACGTCGCCGTCAGCCTGCCGATAGCTTTGAATAAAAGCTTTGATTACGCCGTCCCCCCGCAACTGGAGGCGGCCGTTAAACCCGGCCTGCGCGTAAAAGTGCCTTTCGGCGCGGCGTTTCAAACCGGCTGTATTACAGAACTAAACACCAAGCCAAACCTGCCCAAAAACATAAAAATAAAAGAAATCGCCGAAATTTTAGACGATAAAGTTTACTTCGGCCCGGATTTATTCCCGCTTGCCAAATTTATAGAAACCGCTTACGCCAACACGCTCGGCGAAACTTTGGGCGTGCTGCTGCCTTCGTTTATCAATAAAAAACTGCTTGATACCCACGCGCCGCCAAAGCAAGGCGCGCTGCCGCTTTTCTACCCCGCCGGCCCGCTTACCGCCGGCCAAAAAAACGCCGCGCAAATTGTTAAAAATAATCAAATAACCTTGTTTGAGGGCGACGCGTTTACCGGCAAAACCGAGGCCGCTTTAAATTTGGCCTATGACGCCGTTTCCGCCGGCGGGCAAGTGCTGATTTTAGTGCCCGATATCATAAGCTCGGCCGAGCTTATAGAAGCGGCGCAAAAAAAGTTTGGCGCGGGCAATATACATATGTGGCACAGCAAAGTTTTGCTAAGCCGCCGCAAACAAAGCGCGGCCGAAATTATCACCGGCCGCCCGTGCATAGTTATAGGCACGCGCTCGGCCTGCCTGCTGCCGTTTGTAAACCTAAAATTAAGCCTGATTTTCCGGGAGGAGGACGAGGCCTATAAGCAGGAGGAAAGCAAACCTTACTATCACTCGCGCGAGGTTTTAACCCTGCGCGCCGGGCTGACAAATTCGAAACTGGTTTTAATTTCGCAAACGCCGTCTTTAGAAACGCTTTTGGCCGTCAAAGAAAATAAAATAAAAGTTGCCGCTTTCACGGAAAAAATAAAAGGTTTTGACAATGCCGCGCAAGTGATAATAACGCAAAAAAGCGGCGCGCAAAGCAAGCTGGTATCCGACGAGCTTTACGCCGCGCTGCGCGAAAATTTATTAAACGCCAAACAATCCCTGGTAATAATAAACCGCCTGGGCTACGGCGGCGCGTGGGCGTGTTTAAACTGCCGCGCTTTGGCAAAATGCAAAAAATGCGGCGCTGTTTTAAGCCGCGCGCAAATAAACGGCGCGGACGTTTTGGTATGCAAAAAATGCCGCGCCAAAGAAAGCCCGGACCAAATTTGCCCGGCGTGTAAAAACGAAATCTTCCGCCAGCACGGCGCGGGCGGCACGCAGGCGGCTGCCGAGGAGATGCAAAAACTTTTCCCCTCAGCGCGCGTTTTGCGGCTGGATTCGCAAACCCTTGCCGCCAAAGACGGGCAGGGCAATTTTGTATCGCAGGCTTTGGCCGAAGGCGGCGTGGATATCGTGGTGGGCACGATAATGGCTTTGCGCGCGGGCCTCTTAAAAAGCAAAATAAGCCTCATAACGCTTTTAGACGCCGATACGCAGCTAAATAATTCTGCCGGGTTCAGGACCGCGGAGCGTTTTGCCCAAATGCTTTTTAACCTCAAAGGCCGCCTTAGCAAAGAGCGCGGCGGCAAATTTATAATCCAAATTACCGATAAAGATATTTTTGATTTTAATATGCTGCGCCAAAACGCCTACGCGCAGTTTGCCGATTTGGAGCTGGAGTTTAGAAAAGAATTCAGCTTCCCCCCCTATACCAAAATCGTCAAAATTTTGATGACCTCCAAAAGCAAAAAAGACTTAAACGCCTACAGCCAAATAGTAATAAACGCCATCAATACCGCCTACGGCGCGTATATGCGCCTTGAAGGCCCCGTGCAAGCCGGCGCGCAGGCCGATAAAAACCGGCAGCAATATTTGCTTGTAAAATCGCTTGACGATAATATGCTTAAAAGTTTTATCAAAACTTTGGCCGAAACCAAACCGCCAAAAAAACTTGCCCTAAAAATTATCGCCGACCCGTATAACTTTATATAATATATCTATGGATATCCAGGAAACTTTAAAACTATTAAAACGCGGCGCGGTTGATTTAGTCAGCCTGCCTGAGCTGGAAAAAAAGCTTTTAAGCGGCAAGAGGCTTAAAGTAAAACTCGGCTGCGACCCGACGAGCGCAGATTTGCACTTCGGCCACAGCGTGGTGCTGAGCAAGCTGCGCGCCTTCCAGGATTTAGGCCACGCCGCCGTCTTAGTGATAGGCGATTTTACCGCCGCCATAGG
>JAISVV010000148.1 GCA_031271365.1 Elusimicrobiota bacterium
GCGTAATAGCTCACTAGTCGAGTGAATCTGCGCCGAAGATGACTCGGGGCTAAGTATACTACCGAAATTACGGGTTGTACAGCGGTTCGCCGCTGTGCAGCGGTAGAGGAGCGTTATTAACTGCAGCGAAGGCATACCGTAAGGAGTGCTGGAGCGTTAATAAGTGAGAATGCTGGAATGAGTAGCGATAAGGAAGGTGAGAATCCTTCCCACCGAAAATCTAAGGATTCCTAGAGCAATGTTCGTCAGCTCAGGGTTAGTCGGTCCTAAGCTCAGGCCGAAAGGCGTAGGCGAAAGGGCATCCGGTTAATATTCCGGAACTATGTTAAGTGCGTCATCACTCAGGGAGGGACGCAGGAAGGTAAACCAGCCGGTCACAGGATGCACCGGTGAAAGGCCGTAGACAGACTTGATAGGCAAATCCGTCAGGTCGTTACGTCGAAAGCCGAGACGAGTGCGCAGCAATGCGCGCAGAGTGGTCCAACTACACTGCCAAGAAAAACTTCGTGGGGAGTGCTTAATATAACCGTACCGTAAACCGACACAGGTGGATGGGTAGAAAATACTAAGGTGCGCGAGATAACCATCGTTAAGGAACTAGGCAAACTAGCTCCGTAACTTCGGAAGAAGGAGTACCATATTAGGGTTGTAGCAATACAATTTGAACTGGTCGCAGTGAAATGGGCTTCGTGACTGTTTAACAAAAACTTAGGGCTCTGCTGAAATCACAAGATGATGTATAGGGCCTGATGCCTGCCCGGTGCCGGAAGGTCAAGGGGAAGGGTTAGCCGCAAGGCGAAGCTCCGAACTTAAGCCCCGGTAAACGGCGGCGGTAACTATAACCGTCCTAAGGTAGCGAAATTCCTTGTCGGGTAAGTTCCGACCTGCACGAATGGCATAACAAAGAAGCCGCTGTCTCAACGATGGGCTCGGCGAAATTGTGGTGCAAGTGAAGACGCTTGCTGCATGCAACAAGACGAAAAGACCCTATGGAGCTTTACTGTAACTTGTCATTGGATTACGGTTTTTAATACGTAGCATAGCTGGGAGCCTTTGAAACATCCCTTGCGGGGGGTGTGGAGGCAACAGTGAAATACCAGCTTTTGAGGATTGTGATTCTAACTTATACCCGTGAATCCGGGTTGAGGACATTGACAGGCGGGCAGTTTGACTGGGGCGGTCGCCTCCTAAAGAGTAACGGAGGCGTTCAAAGATTCTCTCAGATTGAATAGAAATCAATCAATGAGCGCAAAGGTAGAAGAGAGTTTGACTGCGAGGACGACGGTCCGAGCAGGTGCGAAAGCAGGACTTAGTGATCCGGTGGTCCCTCGTGGGAGGGCCATCGCTCAACGGACAAAAGCTACCCTGGGGATAACAGGCTGATCGGGCCCAAGAGTTCACATCGACGGCTCGGTTTGGCACCTCGATGTCGGCTCATCACATCCTCCCGCTGAAGCAGGTGGGAAGGGTTGGACTGTTCGTCCATTAAAGTGGTACGTGAGCTGGGTTCAGTACGTCGTGAGACAGTACGGTCTCTATCTGTTGTGTGCGTAGGAAACTTGAGAGGAGTTGTCCATAGTACGAGAGGGCCTGGATGAACGAACCTCCTGTATATCTGTTGTCCTGCCAAGGGCATTGCAGATTAGCGGTGTTCGGTAGGGATAAGCGCTGAAAGCATATAAGCGCGAAACCCGCCTCAAGATAAGGTTTCCCTGGACTATATGTCCCTTAAGACCCCCGGAAGACTACCGGGTTGATAGGCAGAAAGTGTAAGCACAGCAATGTGTTCAGCTAATCTGTACTAATAGGTCGCGAGGCTTGGCCGTATTCTTTAATCAAGAATATAAGGTTAACGGCGCGGAGCAAATTGCTCCAACCCATTTACCTATCCCTTGAGGGGATAGGCCGCAAACTTTGTTTGCGGGTGAGGGTGACTGGCCGTTATAAAAACAAATATAACCACTATTCGCATATTTTTAAATATGCGTGTGTGAAGGCTTTTAAGATATCATTGCAGGGACCTGTAGGGTCCGTTGCAATCTTATCATAAAAGCTGAAGACACTTGGTATTCTAATCGAAAGCGAATCTGATATTCGTTCTTACCAAAGCGGGCGCCGCGTGCGTTGCTTGAGGCAAAAAGTCTCCGGACTTGGCCTTGAGCGAGGCAAAAAAGCGTCCCTGAGGGCGGGCCGGTCAGGCCCTAACTCTGAATAAAGGGGTAGGAATGAGACTGATGTTTATTCCGCCGGGGCAACACCCGTTCCCATTCCGAACACGGCAGTTAAGCCCGGCAGGGTCGATGGTATTAACGCCCAATCCGGCGTTGTGAGAGTAGATCGATGTCAGTCTCATTGCTACCCTTTTTCTTTTTCTGCAAAGCAGAAAAACAACCGCGTCGTAGCAACGCGAAGACGGGTTTTCCATATTAGTACGTGTGCTCGCGCTACAATTCCCCCGTGAAATACGTCCATATCCTAAAAAGCATTCCTTTTCCCTACAATTTCTATGTCATCGTGTCATCGGGACGGACTCATTGACACACGCTGATAAAACTAATAAAATCAATCTATGCCACGAAGAGCTAGAAGAGATTGCGATGGGAACTACTTCCATCTAATGGTTCAAGGGATAGGGAGGTGTAATATTTTTCCCTCGGATGATTTTAAGGGTTATTACCTTTCTGCAATCGCCAGATACAAACAAAAATTTGATGTAAAACTATTGGCGTTTTGCGTGATGGGCAACCATGCCCACGCGCTCGTCAAGGCAGGCGATACTGAGGTGCTCTCTTTATTTATGCGCCACGTCAACACCGAGTATGCAAAATATTATAACCGCATGAAAAACCGCGTTGGCTATGTCTTCCGCGACAGGTACAAAAGCGAAACAATAAAAAATAGCAAACATCTGGTTTATTGTCTTGCGTATATACAAAATAATCCCGTTAAGGCCGGCTTGGTCGCGGCGGCGGCGGATTATCCCTTTTCCAGCTATACAAACTACCTCAACAATACCGGTATTGTTGATTTTTCAGAAGCCGCCAACCACTATGACACCAGCCCCTCAAACATAACCGCAATTATGCAAGAGCGCCCCGCCCTGACATGGCTAGAACACGACGATAAACAATACGAAAATGCCGCTGCGGTATTAACCGAGATAATAAAGCGGCACAAGTTGGACGGCAAAACCACATTGCTGGCCGACGATGAGTTGTTAAAAGAATCCGCGACAGAAATTCACGTCAGAAGCGGTTTGAGTTTCCGTAAAATTTCAGCCCTGTTAAATATAAACCGAGAGAAATTGCGCCGCCTGATGCGAGTGTGATGTGAATAATGATTTGACTGCAATAAAAATCCAACTGTGCAATAGAAAGAGAATATTTACCGTGTGTCAATGAGTCCGTCCCCATGACATGACACATGACATACATCCCTATGACACTGCCCTAAGCTGAAAGGAGAAAAGCGCGCGGAATTAAAAAGAGCAAATCAGCGCTTCGCTGTCTTGGCATTGGGTCTCGCCTTTTAAAGAGTTTATGCAAGATTTGCATGTGTCGGCCCGGGCAATTGAACTGCATATCTTTTTGCCGTTAAGGTCAAGACAAACGGGCGTACCCGGGGGAAAATTAAGAACCCCGAAATAGGGGACAAAAGGGTTTGGCGTCCCTATAAGAATTCCGTAATCAGCCCCTTTTCTCTGGAGGAATACCCCGCAATACACTCCGTTTTCAAAACAGCCGCCGTCGAAAAATTCGTAGTCGCTTGTTTTCACCGGGATTGTGATGTCCAGCTCTGAGATTCCAAAATCGTCGTTTACCGGGCCCAAACGCGCTATAAGAAGCGCGTCGTATATTGCTTTCATCGTTTGTATATCCGCGTGAGCGCGGGCTTTTTCAACCGCTTTTCTGTATTGCGGCAAAGCGACAGCCGCAAGTATGCCGATAATCAGAACTGCCGCTAATAATTCTATCAATGTAAAACCTTTTTTCATCTATTTCCTTTTAAAAAGCGCCAATATACAATATTATATAAAAATGATACATTTTTTTAATTAGTTATGTAAAATAAACGCAAAAAACCCGCCCGACAATATAATCCGTCGGGCGGGTTTTATATTAAGTTTAAAAACTTATTTTTTCGGCTTATTACCTTTGCCGCCGCAGCCGCATCCGCATCCCATATGGCACCCCCTTTAAAAAGTAGAGTTTCTATACAACCAGTATAGTGCTTTTATATGTAAAAGTAAAGGCCCAATGTGCGCCCGGGGGCGCACAAGCCCCTAAGTTTGCAATGACGGACGTCAGCGGTTTGCGGCTTATTTTTTATTAACCAAAGCCAGCAAAATCCCCAGCGCAACGCCAAGCAGCGCGGCAAATAAAACCTGCCAGTCGCCCGGCAGCAAAAAGGTTATCGTATGCGCCGGGAACCAAAACAGCGGGATAGTTTTTTTAAAAACAAAATCCCACTGCCGCCGCCAGTCCAGGCTGGCCATAATAGCGCCCATATCAAGCGGCTTAAACAAGCCGCGCAGCGTGCCGCCGGTTTGTAAAATATGCGCGTCGGTTATTTTATGGAAAGTCATGAACACCGGCGCAAAAATGCCGTTCATGCCCACGCTTATGCAAAAGGCCGCAAACACTTTGCCCAAACTTAACGGCCCCGCCATAACCGCGGCCGCATTTTTTAACCCGGCCGAAACCAACGCCGCCGGCACGCCGGCTGAAAAAATGACCATAGCCGCCTTTATGCACACGCCCAAAAACGCCCACACCAAAGCGCGCGGCAAAATACCAAAGCCGCGCTGGTTATAAACGCCTTTTAATATGCGCAGCCCAATACACTCGCCCGCGGTGGAAAGCGCGGCAAATTTAACCGCGCTTGCGATATAAGCGTGCTGCGCGTTAAAGGTTTTATAAAATTCGTAAACCTGCGGGCTTACGAAGAAAGGCAGCAGCGCCAGCGCGCAACCCGCGGCGAAATATAAATCTTGTTTTTTCATTATTTCCAGCGTTCAAGCCGTTTAAAATTGCGCGTAAAAAGCCAGGCTAAAAAGCGGTTGCAGCCGTTATCAACCATTATCTTGCGGCAGTGTTCCTGAAAGTCTTTCACGCCGCCTTCGTTCCAGGTAAACCGGCCGTTTTGATAGCAGTAGCTGCAATATTTTTGGCTTTTGCCGCCGTCTGTTTCGGCGCCGCCGCCCTGCGGGTCGCTCTTCATGGGCATGGCGCAGCTTTGACAGAATTTTTGCATATTATAAACTCCCTGTTTTTACTTTAAAATCGCCGGTGTAAAACTTATAATCTTTGCCGGTAAATTTTAATACAGAAAAATCGCCCCCGTCCTTGCCGGCGGGATAGTACATTTTCCAGGCGTCAACCCAAAAAGCGTCTTTTAGTTTTTGGTCTTTTATCTCTTCTATAACGCCTGAAAGCAGCAGGCCTTCGTAGGTTTGGTTGTCGTACAAGTAAACGCCGGCTTTATTATTTTTGGCAATCTGCGCCACTTTGGCGGAAGAAGTGTTGGTTATAAAATAAATTTCCCCGTCGGGCGTTTTGGCAAAAAAACTTTCTAAATGCGGGGCGATTTGCTTGTTTTGTATATTTATCATGGCGCGCGTTTCCGGCGCGCCTTGCAAATTGATAGTGGCAATTTGCAGCGCAAAAGAAGAGGCCAGCATCTCTTTATATTTTTTATTCATACCACCATTTTAGCATTTGTGCCGGCAATAATAATCACTCCCCGGCGCGGGCGGGGCGTTCAAAAGGCGCAAAAAAACGCCGGTTGTGCAGACCGGCGTTTTAACGGAGCGGGTTGTATAGGTTAGTTTTCAAACTTTAGTATTTGGGCAATATTCTCTAAGTGTTTTGTATACTCCGCGGGTTTTTGCCGCTCGTTAAGTTTTGCCAGCGCGGCGGTAGCTTTTATAACGGCGTTTAAAACGTCTTCTTTGAAGGGATAATGCGCGCGCTGTTCCCTGTCCATGGTAGGGGTAAGTTTGTACCAGCAATCCATATAAAACGTTTTGGCGCTTTCCGCGGCGTTTTTGTCTTGCTTGGCGCAAAAAGTCATTGCGGATAAGTCTTTATCCGTATATTTTGCGGGCTTGCCTTGTTCAAGGTTCAAGCCGCCTTCAAAGATAAGCTTGCTTGCGATATCGTAGGCAAGCGTTTGGCGCAAAATATCGTTTTTGCCGCCGTCTTTGGCGTTTTGCGCATTGTTGGCTTTAAGCAGTTTGTTTAAAGCGTCGTGCTGCATTTGCGCGCTTGTCTCGTCAAAGGCAATCATATCGTAGGCGGATAAAGCGGCGGCTATTCTCTGGGGCTGCCTGCCGCGGTAATAGGCGTCTTCTTCCGGGTTTGGCTGGGCGTAGGCCGGCGCGCCGGGGCTTATTTTATAGCGGTTGACGGCGGTTTCAAGCTGGATTTTAAATTCGTTTACCGCCGCGTTTACGCGCTGCTCCATAGCTTTGCGGGCGGCTTTGGCGTCAATGGTTTGTTTTATATTTTGGGCTGCTTCGGCATTAACCTTTTGCGCGTCAAAACCGAAATTTTTGGCCATCCCCTCGCCTTGGAAAGCCGCCGCCGGCGTTATAAGCATAAAGGCCAGTACCGCTGAAAGTAAATATTTCATTTTTTCTCCTCACTCTAATTGCACTTTACTGCCATATATTAAATGATACCACTACCGGGGCAAACAAACAAGAGAACTTAGGCCCACCGGCCATTACCCAAAAGGCCTAAGTTAACTAATATAAATTTATTATGTCAGTAGAGGGGGCGGGGCGCAAAGTATTAAAAATAACGCCGGATTTATCTTTAAGCAGGGATATGCTATTATATATGTATGCGCCAGCCCCCGCCAAAACCCGATTACTCCGCCGCCCGATGCTGGGCCGCGCTGGAGCCTAAGCCGCAAGCGGCTTTTGACGTTTTTTATCTGTACCCTACTTTCTTCCGGGGCGCGCCCGGCGCGCTTATGGACGTTTATACCACCCGCGCGACGCCGTTTATCCAAAACAATATCCGCAAGAATACAGGCATTTTCGGCGGCGCCGGCGGCTTGTACGCGCCGCTTTACCGCCAGGCCTCTTTTGCCGCCCTTGCCCTGCCGGAGGCGCAAAAAGCCGCCGTTTTGCAAATTTCTTTAGAAGATGTCCGCGCAGCGTTTTACCGCTATCTTAAACACTATAATAACGGCCGTCCGTTTGTGCTGGCGGGGCACAGCCAGGGCTCGCGCCTGCTGCGCGAGCTGATTAAGGCCGATTTTGCGGACGGCAGCCTAAGCGCCGGTTTGATAGCCGCGTATCTTTTGGGCGCCGAAGTTACCGCGCAAGACTGCAAAAAATACCCCTGGCTCAAACCTGCCCGAAGCGCAAATGATACGGGCGTAATTATAACCTATAACTGCCAGGCGCAGGGCGTGCAAAACTCGCCCATATACGAACGCGGCGGCGCGGTATGCGTAAACCCTTTAAACTGGGGCGCGCAGCCGGCCGGCAGAGAGCTAAACCTTGGCGCGGTGTTTTTTGATAAAACCGCCAATCCAGCGCGGGAAGAAGCCCGTTTTACCGGCGCGTATATAGAAAACGGCGCCCTGATAACCCCGGACGTTAACGCGCAGGTTTACAGCGCGCCGTTATTTCCCGGCGGCGTTTATCATCTTTACGATTATGAGTTCTTCTACCGCAATTTGCAGTCCAACTTTAAGGACCGCCTTAAAGCGTTTAAAAGCAGATAGGACTTTCGGGCCGATTAACTGGGCCCGATAACAGCCTTATTTTGGGCCTTTTTACTCTTGCCCGGCGCGCCGGTTTTAGGGTATCATTTAATATCAATAAGTACCTTAGTGCGATTTGAGAGAGGACAAACATGAAAAAGATTATACTGGCAGTATTTGCTTTTGCCCTTGTTATGCCGGCGGCGGCGTTTCCGGGCGCGCATATGGCAAAGGATTTGGGCTATAACGCGGACGGCCCCGATACCGAAAAAGTGGCAAACGTTATAGAGGCCAGCTTAAAAAAACAAGCCAGAGAGATGAACCAATCCCGCGCCGCTACCATTATTGACGCTTTTGCAAAACAGCTGGAAACTGCCGTTAAGCGCGCGGACGAATATAAAAAGAACGCTAAAAAACAAGGCCTTATTAAAGAGCCTCTAAACAGCAATCTTGTGATGGAAAACAACCTTAACCCCGCGCCGGGCGCCGCAGAGTTTGATTTTGCCGACGCGCTAACGCTGCATGACGCTTTAAAAACACAAACCGAAGCGGGCTTTGACAACCTTTCTTCCGTGCTTGCCAGGCTTTTTGCGGATAAAGCGCTGAAAGAGACAAAAACAGATTCGGCGAATGAGCATATAGTGCTTAACCTGGTAGCAAGCACCCCCGACCGGGAGGCGGCTTCTTCCCTCTTTTTAAACTTCTCTTTTGAGGAGATAATGCGCGACGGCTCCGTAAAAGAAATAGAGTTTCCTCTTGGCGAGAAGGTCTACCAAGGCGTTGTAAAAGCCGCTAAAGCGCTGGAAGCCTTTAACGCGGCGGAAGGCCCCAAGCCGATAAACAATCGGGCGAGATATACCGAGTATTTCAAAAAACTCAGCGAAGTGCTTCAGTTTAACGACTAACTTATACGGCTGCCTTGTTACTCAGCAAAAAACGCCGGCTTTAACAGCCGGCGTCTTTTATCGGCCGCTTGCCCAAAACGGCCATTTTGTGGTATAATATCTATAAGTCTGCGGATAATACGTTGCAATATGGGTAGTTGGTTAAGCGTTAAGTTAACCAGCTGCGCTTGCAAAAGGCAGCCTTAATTGATAAAATAACTATAACAAAGAAGTGCAAAAGATTTTGATTGCTTTAGACCTGCTAGCTAAATTAATAGTTTAGGTTAGGGGTCTTTGGCCGTCTTTTTCTCGCTAAAAAAATAATTTTCAGACGGGGAGACAGACGTAAAAAATCAATCAGCCGCGGCCATAAAGCGCCGTGGTAAAAGCAGTAAAAAGCAATAAAAAGTATGAACCTAACAAAAGAACAAAAGAAAGAAAGGTCCCTCAGTCTGTCAAAGGAAATCAAGCAGTCTGCCGGTATTTTCTTTACGGCGTATCAGGGTTTAAAATTCCAGGATATTGCGGGTTTGCGCGCGCAGCTTTCGGGCGCCAACTGCAAGTTTAGGGTTGAAAGAAACTCTATCCTGCAATTTGCCCTCAAAGACGCCGGCGTGGAAGGTTACGACGAAGCCCTGTTAAAAGGGCCCACCGCCGTGGCAATCCTTAAAGAAAACGGCGACGTTGCGATGTCGGCTAAAAGCTTGGCAGATTTCGCTAAGACAAAC
>JAISVV010000179.1 GCA_031271365.1 Elusimicrobiota bacterium
GTGATATTTTTTTGATGAAAGCCTTTGCCGTCATGGGCCCCAGCAGGACTATTATGATAGGCTCGTTCTCGCCTTTGTTTGTCGGCGTGATGAGCTATTTTGCCTTTGGCCAGACAATAAGCGCGGGCAAATTTTTAAGCATTATCTTTTTAATAGCCTGCATTTTAATTTTTGCGCTGGAAAATTTTAAAAAAACCGCCCGGTGGGATTTTAAGATAATGCTTATAGCCCTCCTTGGCGTTTTTACCGACGGCGTGGGTGTTATCATAAGCCGCACTGCCTTTAACCTCTCCGGCTTGGGCACGATGGAGGCCAACGCCTACCGCTGCTTGGGCGCGGCGCTGTCTTTTATAATCATCTCGCGCTTTATCAAAGTGCAATTTTTTACAAAATTAAAACGCCTTTCGCGCCGCGCGCTTTTAACTATTTGCGGCGGCACTTTTGTGGGCACTTGTTTGTGTTTAACCTTCTACCTTGCCGCCATTAAGACGGGGCATTTGGCCACGATGTCTGCCATGACGGCAACCGGCGTTATTTTTGCCGCGATGTTTGAGTGTATTTTGCAAAAAAAGTGGCCGTCAAAATATCTTTTGACGGCCTTTATCTTTTTCCTCTGCGCGATATATATTTTGTTCGCGGCGGGGTAAATTACCACTTTTCAAAGCGCACTTTTTTGGCGTTGTATCTTTCCGCCGCGCCCTTTTCTTCGGCGCTGTAGCCAAGCGCGATTATGTTAAAGGGCTCTATATTCTTGGGCAGGTTAAAAAACTTTTTAACTTTTTCTATGCGCTCGGCATTATTTTGCACGCCCAGCCATACCGAGCCTAAACCCATATCGGTGGCCGCAAGCAGGATATTTTGCGCGGCCGCGCCGCAGTCGCCGGCGTAAAAGGCCGCGGCCATTTCTATATCCATATCAGCGCAGATAACTATGGCGCAGGGCGCTTCTTTCAGCATGGGGCCGTTGGGCAAAAGCTCGGCCATTTTGCTTAGCGTTTGCCTGTCCTGTATTACCAAAAACTCCCATTCCTGCATATTGCGGCCCGTGGGCGCCATCATGGCGGCTTTAAGCAGCGTTTCTATTTGCTGCGCCGTCATCGGCTTATCGGTAAACTTGCGTATGCTGCGTCTTTTATAAATGGCTTCAATTGTTTCCATAATCAGCTCCCTTTTAAAAACTTATCGCGTAAAACTTTGGCCAGGCCGCCTTGGGCGGTTTCGCGGTAGGCAAGGTTCATATCGGCGCCGGTTTGCATCATGGTAACTAAAATATCGTCGTAAGTTACTTTGTTATCGGCCTCGGCGGCAACGATGGCGTAGGTGGCGCAGTCTATTGCGCGCGCGGCGGCAAGCGGGTTGCGCTCTATACAGGGTATCTGCACGTAGCCGCCCACAGGGTCGCACGTTAAACCAAGGTGATGCTCAAGGCCCATTTCGGCGGCGTAGTCTATCTGATAATTATTGCCGCCGGAAAGCTGGCACACCGCCGCGGCCGCCATAGCGCAGGCAACGCCGATTTCGCCCTGGCAGCCAACCTGCGCGCCCGATATAGACGCGTTTGCCTTTGCCAAATTGCCTATAAGCCCCGCCGTGGCAAGCGCGCGGGTGATGGCGGTGTCGTTAAACTCCAAAATCTCCTGCGTTATTTTTAACACGGCGGGCAAAACGCCGCAGCTGCCGCACGTGGGCGCGGTTACCACTTTGCCGCCGCCGGCGTTCTCCTCCGAGCAGGCTAAAGCGTAAGAAAATAACCGCTGGTTGCGCCTTATATAGCGCGGCGAACTGTCGGCCTTTATATAATAGCGCCTTGCCTTGCGCTCAAGCTGAAGGCGGCCGGGCAGAATATCACGCTTTTCCAAGCCGGCGGAAATAACGCTTTTCATCTCTTTCCAGATATTTTCTAAAAACGGGCGGACAGCGGGGCCTTCCACCTCTTCCACATACTCCCAAAGGGCTATTTTTTTGTCTTTGCAATAGGCTAAAATATCGCACAAATGCTTGTGCGGGTAGATGGAGGGGGATTCTTTTTCAAAATCGGCGTCGTCTTTCACTTCGCCGCCGCCTAAGCTGTAGACAATCCATTCTTTAAGCGTTTGCTCCTTTTGGCCCAGCGCTTCAAATTTTAGGGCGTTTGGGTGGCGTGGCAAAAAGGTGTCGCCCTGCCAGACAATTTGCACCGGTTTGGGCTCCAGCCCGCTGGTAAGAGCCAAGTCCGTCAAGTGGCCTTTGCCGGTTAAAGCCATTGCGCCGTAAAGCGTAACCCGAAAGCTGTGCGCCTGCGGGTTACTTTTATTAAAAGCCTCGGCCGCTTTGCGCGGGCCCATGGTGTGGCTGCTTGAAGGGCCCATGCCTATATTGTAAATTTCTCTGATAGATTTCATACTTACTTAAATGATATCATATACGTATGAGCATACTACAGATATTCTTTATATCTCTTGGCCTTTCCATGGATAATTTCGCCGTAGCGGCAGCGGCCGGCGCGGCGGCAAAAAAAAGCCTTGCCTCCTTAGCGGTAAGGGCGGCGCTTTCCTTTGCCGCGATGAGCTCGCTGTGTATGTCGGCGGGTTTTTGCGGCGGCGTTAAGCTGCAGCGTTTTATAGAAAGCTGGGGCCACTTTGCCGCTTTTATCCTGCTTGGATATCTTGGCGGCAAAATGCTCTTTTGCGCGCTGCGCTGCGGCGAAGAGGAAAAAAACAGCGGCGCGGATATAACCTCCCTAAAAACGCTGCTGACGCTGGCTTTTGCCACAAATATAGACGTTTTAGCTGCAGGCGTAAGCATAGCTTTGTATAAGGTATATTTGCCCGCGGTTTTAGGCATTTTGGCGGCCTGCGTTATCTTTTTTACCTCTTTGGGCTTTACTCTGGGCAGCAAACTGGGCGCAAAACTGGGCCAGCGGGCCGAACTTTTGGGCGGCGCGGTGCTTTTGATTATAGCTTTCAAAATACTTATTGAGGGGCTGGCCCGTTAATTTTTGCTATTTTACGGCATTTTTATTGTAAAATAATTTTATAGGCCGCCTTTACACATTCTTTAACTAAGGATACCGGATATTATGGGAATATTCTCCACTCTTTTGCTTTTGCTTTGTATAGCCACCGGCTGCTTTGCCATAGGCTGTGTTTCGGGCAGCAAATTAGGCAGTTATTATAAAAGCGATATAGCTGTTAAGGCCGCGCTGGTTTTTGTGGTGGCAAACCTTATAGCGCTTTCTTTAAGTTTTGTATTGGGCAGGCTGCTTTTGCAGCAAATGCAGGCCGTTGGCATTTGGATAGCTTTCAGTTTGGCTTTCCTCATAGGCATAAGGCTGCTTTTGGAATCTATAGAAAAATCGCCCAGCCTTAACTATACCGATATCGTGCAAAATAATTACCTGATAAGGCTTGCCGTGCAGGACAGCGTTGATTCTTTTATGCTTGGCTTTATGCTGGCTTTAGTGGCGCCGAAGCTGCTTTTGCCGGCTTTATTTTTCTCGGCCGTGTTTAACTTTTTTGCGATGACTTTGGGCATCTCCCACGGCAACGCTTTTACAAAAAGCGTAATCGGCAAAAGGCTGGAGCTGGCGGCCGGCATTGTGGTAGTTATTATCGCCATAGGCATACTTATCAACCACCACGCTTAAAATTTTTGCCGCAAAAACTTTTAAAAACGCTGCCCGCGCAGCGTTTTTTATACACAATACACACAAGAGGTTCTATGACAGAAACCATCCCGCTTAAGAAAATCCTTATCACCGAACAGCAAATAGACGCGCGCACGCAGCAGCTGGCGGAACAGATTTCTAAAGACTACGCCGGCAAAGACCTGGTGCTGGTAGGCATTTTACGCGGCTCCGTTATTTTTTACGCCAACCTGGTTAAACGCATAAAAATTAATTGTAAGCTGGATTTTATGTCGCTGTCTTCTTACAGCGGCACAAACTCCAGCGGCAAAGTGCGCATGATGCTAGATTGTAAAGAAGATATTTGCGGCCGCCACGTTATAGTGGTGGAAGATATTACCGACACCGGCATAACAGCCGCCTATTTAACGCAGCTTTTAACCACCCGCGGCCCGGCCTCTATAGAAATTTGCACGCTTTTAGATAAGCCGGGCAACCGCTCCTCGGCGATTGCGCCTAAATACATCGGCTTTAAAATAGAGAACGAATTTGTAATAGGCTACGGCCTTGATTATAACGGCCTGTACCGCAATTTACCTTATATAGGAGTTTTTGATGAAACACAACAATAAAAACCAAATGCCCGCTTTGCCGGTGCGCCAAATTTTACTTTGGATTTTAGTTTTTGTAATAATGGTGTCCATTTACAGCAAAATGGGCGCAAGCCAGGCGCCGGTGGAGATGGATTATTCCGCCTTTAAGGCCAAAATTGCCGCGGGTGATATTTTAAAGGCCGATATTTCCGCCGATACGATTACCGGCACCTTTAAGGAAGACGGGAAAGAAAAATCTTTTAGAACCGTCAAAGTGGCGGACAATGATTTGGTGCAAAATTTATCCGCCGCCAATATACCCTTTAAAGGCACGGCCGACCGCGGGTGGATATACAGCCTGCTTATAAACATAGGCTGGATAGGGCTTTTTATTTTGGCCTGGTGGTTTTTATTTATACGCCCGCAGCGCAAAGACGGCAGCAGCGCCATGAATTTTGCCAAAAGCAAAGCCAAACTGCAGGACCCGAATAATAAAGAAATCACTTTCAAAGACGTCGCCGGCATAGACGAAGCCAAGGAAGAGATGCAGGATATCATCAAATTCCTTAAAAACCCGAAACAATTTCAAAAGCTGGGCGCAAAACTGCCTAAAGGCGTTTTGCTGTACGGCGCGCCGGGCACGGGCAAGACGCTGCTTGCCAAAGCCGTGGCTGGCGAGGCGAGGGTGGCTTTCTTTTCGGCCTCGGCGTCGGAGTTTGTGGAGATGTTTGTGGGCGTAGGCGCCGCGCGCGTCAGAGATTTGTTTAACAATGCCAAAAAGAACGCGCCGGCCATTATTTTTATAGACGAACTTGACGCCGTAGGCCGCAGGCGTTTTGCCGGCATAGGCGGCGGGCACGACGAGCGCGAGCAAACCCTAAACCAGCTTTTAATAGAGCTTGACGGCTTTGAAAGCAAGCAGGGCATTATTTTAATGGGCTCCACCAACCGCCCCGACGTGCTGGACCCTGCCTTAACCCGCCCCGGCCGCTTTGACCGGCACATAAACATACCCGCGCCGGACATGAAAGGCCGTAAAGAAATTTTAGAAGTACACGCCAGAAAAGTTAAAATGTCGGGCGAAGTTAATCTTGAAAACATAGCCAAAGGCACCCCGGGCTTTGTAGGGGCGGATTTGGCCAATGTTATCAACGAAGCCGCCATTTTGGCCGCGCGCGCCGATAAAGAGGCCGTAACCAACCCCGATATAGAAGAAGCCGTGGAGCGCGTTATAGCCGGCCC
>JAISVV010000041.1 GCA_031271365.1 Elusimicrobiota bacterium
GGGCAGGGCAAGGGGGTTTTGCGGGTCGGCCACGGTGTCGCTTACGTCTACGCCTTCAAGGCCGCTTATGGCCACGATATCGCCGGCGGAAGCCTCCTGCGCCTCCACTTTGGCAAGGCCGGAGTATTTTTCTATCTTAACCGCTTTGGCGTTAATGTGGCGGCCGTCGGGCTTAACCAAAACCACGCCCTGGCCTTTTTTGACGCTGCCGTTTAAAATGCGGCCTATGCCGATGTGGCCCAGAAAGTTGCTGTAATCAAGCATGGTAACCTGCATTTGCAGGGGTTTGCTTTCGTCTGCCTCGGGCGGGGGCACGTGCTTGATAACGGCGTCAAATAACGGCGCGATGTCGCTGCCGCGCGTTTCCATGTTTACGCTTGCCCAGCCCTCGCGGCCGGAGGCGTATAAAATAGGGAAATCCAATTGTTTATCGTCGGCGCCAAGCTCCATAAAAAGTTCAAAGACGTCGTCTACGGCGGCGGAGGGCTGGGCGTTATCGCGGTCCATTTTGTTTATTACAACTATTGGGCGCAGGCCCAGTTCTAAGGCTTTGCGCAGCACAAAGCGGGTTTGGGGCATGGGGCCTTCCACGGCGTCTACCATCAAGATGGCGCCGTCAACCATTTTTAAGACGCGCTCCACCTCGCTGCCAAAGTCGGCGTGGCCGGGGGTGTCTACGATGTTTATGGTGTAATCTTTATATTTTACCGAGGTATTTTTGGCAAGTATCGTTATGCCGCGCTCGCGCTCTAAGGGGTTAGAGTCCATTACGGCTTCCTGCGCGGCGTCTTGTTTAACTTTAAACTGGCCGGCCAGTTTAAGCATGGCGTCAACGACGGTTGTTTTGCCGTGGTCGACGTGGGCGATAATTGCTACGTTGCGTATATCTTTTCTGGTGTTCATAGCTTCCTATTTTTTCCCCTCTCCCTCCACGAGGGGCGAGGGCCGGGGCGAGGGTGAGTTTAAAGCCTCTTCAATTACGCTCCAAACGCCCTGTATATTGTTTAAAATATCATTATTCCAAAATCTTAAAATTTTGCAGCCTTTGGAAAGTAAAAATTCCGTCCTTTCTTTATCGGCGTTTTCCAAAGCGTGCTGGCTGCCGTCGCACTCTATAATTAACGCTTTTTCATAACAAACAAAATCGGCGATATAGCGGCCTGTTTGCTGCTGGCGGCGGAACTTATATTTAATCTGCCTGTTTCGTATAAATTGCCAAATTTTTTGCTCGGCGTCCGTTGGCGTTTTTCTGTTTATTTTGGACAGGGGTAAAAGGCTTCTGTCTTTTTTTGGGTATTTTTGCATTTTTTATACTCACCCTCACCCCGGGCTTCGCCTGCCTTCTCCACTCGTAAAGGGAGAGGGAAATATTAAAAACACCCCGAGGGTAAACAACTGCCCTTCGGGGTGCATTGAATATCTCTGTATATATTATAGCTTATTAATAAAGCGCAGGAAAGCGGCTTTGCCCGCGGCGTCGTGTTTGAAGACGCCGCAGTCCGCCAGAGAGGCGGCAAAGGTGCGGCCCATTTCCCGCAGCAAAATCTCTTCGGCCTGCGCGGGTTTAAAGCCTTTGTAGTTGTCTATAAAGCTGTTAACCCAATTGTAGTGTTGGGCAAGGGAGGAAAGCTCCGCCATCTTTTCCTGCTCGCCTTTGGCCATAAGGGCGGCTATTTGGGCCATTTCGGTTTTAAGGCGCCCGGGCAGTATGGCCATGCCCAAAACTTCTATAAGGCCGATATTTTCGCGCTTGATATTGTGCCGCTGCGGGCGCGTATGAAAAATGCCCCAGGGGTGTTTATCGTCGGCGCGGTTATTGCGCAGCACTAAATCCATTTCGTACTTGCCGTTTTTAAAGCGCGCAACGGGCGTTATTGTGTTGTGCTGCGTTTTGCCGGTGGCGTGGCGGATATTTACCGCGATATCGTCGTATTTTTGCCACACCGCAAGGACGCGCGCCGCCGCGGCGGCAACGCTTTTTTTATTGCCGCGCAGCCTAAGCGCGCTCATAGGCCAGCGCAGGATATCAAAACTTACCCCGGCAAACTTTTTTATTTTAAAGTTTTTGACGGAGCCCGCCTTCTCCAGCGCGAAGGCGTAACGCCCGCCCTGGTAGTGGTCGTGGTTTAAAATGGAGCCGCCCACCACCGGCAAATCGGCGTTGGAGCCTAAAAAATAATGCGGGAACATCTCTACAAAATCAAGCAGGTTTTTAAATGTTTCGGCGGTGATTTTCATGGGGCGGTGCTGCTCGCTTAAAACAATGCAATGCTCGTTATAATAGACGTAAGGCGAGTACTGGAAGTACCATTTGCCGCCGTTAAGTTTTAAAGGTCTCAGCCTTAAATTTTGCCTGGCGGGGTGGTTTAAATTGCCGGCAAAGCCCTCGTTTTCTTTACACAAAAGGCATTTGGGGTAGGCGCCGTCGGATATCGGCATTTTGCCGTGCAGAGCGATTTCTTTAGGGTCCTTTTCCGGCTTGGATAAGTTTATGGTTATATCCATATTGCCGTAGGGGGTGGCTGTTTTCCAGCGCAGGTTTTTGGCTACCCTGTCTGTTTTTATATAGTAAAGTTTTTGGCAGTATTTATAAAAACCGCCAGTCGCTTTTTTTGCGCCGCTTTTTTTGAGGGCGTCAAAAAAGTTTTTAATAACTTCGTCCGGGCGTTTGGTGAAGATGGCCATGGCGGCGGTTTCAAAGATTTCCCGGTAGGTGGCGGTGTCCATGGGCAAAAGGCCCTCTTGCGCGGCGTAGAAAGAGATATCGGCCAAAATTTCGCTGGGGTCCTGCGGCGGGGGCGCGTTGTGCGCGGGCGCGCGGCGCGCGCCGTCAAGGTTAAGCAGTTCAAAAAGCGCGTTGCGGGCCCGGGTGACGTCGCAGGGTTGTATAAGTTTATTTTTTAAGGCATAGGCCAAAAGTTCTTCTATATTTTTATAGACCGGCATATTAATACCTTCGGTTAAGTTCCCACTTCCAGGAAGTTTGGATTATTTTTTTTAAATCGTACGCGGGCTGCCAGCCAAGTTCGGCCCGGGCTTTGGCGCTGTCGGCCACGAGGACGGCAGGGTCCCCGGCGCGGCGGGGGGCGTCTTCGGTTTTAATTTCTCTGCCGGTTATCCGGCGGGCGGTTTCTATAACTTCGGCCACGGTAAAGCCGTTGCCGCTGCCAAGGTTATAATTATTGCTTTTATTTTCTTTAAACATTTTTTGCATGCTTAAAATATGCGCCGCGGATAAATCGTTAACGTGCACGTAATCGCGCACGCAGGTGCCGTCTTTGGTAGGGTAATCGCGGCCGAAGATTTTTATCGAAGGCCGCCTGCCGTTTGCGGCCTGCAGGATAATCGGGATAAGGTGGGACTCCGGGGTATGGCTTTCGCCTATTTTGCCGTCGTCGTCGGTGCCGGCGGCGTTAAAATAACGCAGCACGCTGCTTTTAAGGCCGTAGGCTTTATCATAATCGGCCAGGACGCGCTCCACCATAAGTTTGCTCATGCCGTAGGGGTTTATGGGGTTTTGGGGGTGAGCCTCGTCTATCTTATCCT
>JAISVV010000072.1 GCA_031271365.1 Elusimicrobiota bacterium
CGCGGCCGCGGCGCGCAGGGAAACTATTTTGGTTGACGATGTGCGCGCCTATCCCGGCCACATAGCCTGCGACGCCGCCAGCCGCAGCGAGATTGTTGTGCCCATCATCAAAAAAGCCGGCGGAGTTTTTGGCGTGTTGGATATAGATTCTCCCCTGAAATTCCGCTTCGGTCCCGCCGAGCAAGCGGCGTTTGAAGAAATAGCAAAAATTTTTACAAAAGCCTGCGGCTTGTAAACAAGACGCCTCGCTTTATCCCCCTCTCCCTTGACGGGAGGGGGCAGGTGAATACAAACAAAAAAGCCCTCCGTTTCGGAGGGCTTTTTAAAATGTGCCGGGGGACAGGATCGAACTGTCGACACCTGGTTTTTCAGACCAGTGCTCTACCACTGAGCTACCCCGGCGGGCCAGCTAGTACATATAATATCAAATTATCAAAACGCTTACAAATTTTAAGCCGCCCGCCCGTTGTGGGCGCGCGCGGCCGCAAGCGCAAAAAGCGCGGCCGGTATAATAAATAAGACGGCTGTAAACACCGCCGTTTTAAGCCCGTAAATATCCGAAGCGCGCCCTATAAACGCCGGTGACAGCGCGTCGCCAAGCGCGTGTATTATAAAAATATTTAAGGCAAAAGCCATTGAGCGTATTTTTAAATACGTCACCTGCACTACGGCTGCGTTCATGGGGCCGGTTTGCAAAAACACAAACATAATCGCAAAGCCCAAAAGTATCAAAGCCGCCGCTTTGCCCGTTGCAAATAAAGCCGCAAAAGCAAAAGGCAGGGCCAAAATAAAACTTGCCGCCGCGGTTAAAAAATAAGCCTTATTTGTTTTTATAAAAAGCCTGTCGGCAATAAGCCCGCCCAAAAACGTGCCCGCCGCGCCGGCAATTATCGTAAGGCCGCCAAAAACCGCGCCCGCCTGGGCCACGTTAAAATCAAAATAGCGGTGCAGATAAGTTGGCATCCAGGCGGCAAGCCCGCCTAAAGTAAAAGTGCCCATGGCCTGCGAAAGACAGGTAAATAAAAAGGGTTTATTTTTAAGCAGTTTAAGATATTCAACAGCTTTGGGCCGCTGTTCTTTTGGCGCGGCCATGCGTTTATCTTTAAGCGCAAATAATGCAACTGCGGCTAAAATGACCCCCGGCAGGCCGACGATGTAAAAAGCCGTCCGCCAGCCAAAGCGGTGCCCAAGGCCCGCGCCCAAAAGGTAGCCCAGCGCGCTGCCCAAAGGCAAAGCCAGCGCAAATAAAGATAAAACTTTCGCCCGGGCCTTAACGGGGAACTGCTCCGCCGCGAAAGAGGGCGATACGCTTGTAAAGCCCGCCTCGCCCACGCCGATAAGCCCGCGCGCAAAAATCATCTGCCCGTAATTTTTAACCAGGCCCGTAAGCATGGTGGCCGCGCTCCACAAAAACGCGGTGGAAGCTATCCAAATTTGCCGCGGCGTCCTGTCGGCAAAATACCCGATAACCGGCGCTGCGAGCATATAAACAATCATAAAGGCCGAGCCCAAAAACCCAAGCTGCGTATCGGTTAAATGTAAATCAATTTTAATCAGTGGAAAGACGGCAAAAAGTATCTGCCTGTCAATATAATTAAGCAGGTTAATCGCGGCCAGCAGGATAAAAATATTCCTTGGTTTCATCTTATTTGCCTCAGCGCCTCATATAAGCACACCGCCGCCGAGGACGATAAATTTAACGAGCGTATATTATCCACCATAGGTATGCGGTGTAAATTATCTTTATAATCGGTATAGAAATTTTTAGGAAACCCGCAAGACTCGCTGCCAAAAACAAGATAATCGCCTTTTTTAAATTTGATATCCCACAAATCCTTTTTGCCTTTGGTAGAGAAAAAATACAAAGCCGCCCCGGCCGGCACGCCCGCCAAAAATTCCTCAAAGGCGCCGTAGCGCGTATACTTAAGCAGCGGCCAATAATCCAGCCCGCTGCGGCGAATCTCTTTCTCTTCAATCTTAAACCCAAGTTTGCCCACAAGGTGCAAATGCGTCCCCGTAGCCACGCAGGTGCGCCCGATATTGCCGGTATTAAAAGGAATTTCAGGATTAATCAAAACAATATTCATACGCAAAAAGCTGCGGCCCAATTTGTATACCGACTACAGCAGCAACCATGTTTTTTATAAGCTGACTAATGTATAGAGTTACTCTTAGCTAGTTCCCATTTCCGCATTACAGCCTCAAGCGGAAGATTGCCGCGGACCCTGGCGGCCCTCGCAATGACTTTATTAATAAGTCCGCGCTCAAAGAGCCGCGTCCAAGCCGTGTCCTGTTGTGTAGTGTAGTTGCCGTCCCCATCCTGGCAGGGAAGGTTTCTCGGCATTCGACGGGCGGCGTCTTCCAGACGCCCGTCGTTGCGAGGCCGCGTACCTGCGGCCGCGGCAATCCACGTTCATATTGGTGCTGTTGTTATATATAAGGCCTTAAAGCCTTTGGCGGCGTCATGAGCCGAAAACCTTCCCTGCCGAAAGTCTTACGTGTAAGCATTCGCGCCCGTGGAAAGGGCAATTACAAAGGCAACGACTGAATTGCCGTGCCGCTTCGCTCCTCGCAATGACGGCGAGGGAGAGGGCCCGCCTCCGATTACGGCGGGGGAGAGGCAGCCCGCCCGATAACGGGCTAAAAAGCGCAAGCGCAAAGCACACGCGCCGCCTAAATCTCCCACCGCGCGTGCACAGGCGTAAAAGGATTAGGGATATTCTTATTAAACGGCAAAATACGCAAAGCATAATCATGCCTTCCGCTGGAGCAAGGCTTATCATCCACTTCATACAGATAAACGTCGCCGTCTTTGCCGGTGTTAATCATATCCACTTCGCGTATAGTTTCAAACGCGCCGCCTAAAGAGCGCAGCCCAAGCTGCAGCTGCACCACAACGTCCTGCGGTTTTAAATCGCCCAGCGTAACGCGCGCTTTAAATTTAATGCCTTGCCCCACCAAAACCGCTTTATCTATAGGCGGCGTATCGTTGGTGATAGAAACGCGCGGCCAGTTTTGCGCAATAGCCCCGCGCCATTTGGAAAGCGCCACCGCCGCGCCGTCGGATTTTAAAATCCTGCCGTAGTAAGCGGCGTTAGAGTAGAACCTCTGATAATATTCCTGCAGCATTCTGTTTGTGTTAAATACGGGCGTCAGGCCTTTGATGGAGGCCTTCATCATCTTTATCCAGTGGTCCGGTAAATCATTTTCGTTGCGCTGGTAGTAGAGGGGGGCTATCTCGTTTTCTATTAAATTATATAAAGCCTGCGATTCCACCTCGTCGCGCTGCTCGTCATTTAAGTACGATTTTGCGCCGATTATGGACCAGCTGAAATCGCAAGGGCCCACCTCGGCCCACCAGCCGTCTAAAATAGAGCATTGCAGCCCGCCGTTTAAAGCCACCTTCATGCCGCTTGTGCCCGAGGCTTCCATCGGCCTGATAGGCGTATTAAGCCAAACGTCCACGCCCTGCACCATATAGCGGGCAAGGTTCATATTATAATCTTCCACAAAAACAACTTTGCCTTTAAAGCGCGGCTGCTGCATGGCGTTATAAATTTGTTTTATGTATTCTTTACCCGCATTGTCCGCCGGATGCGCTTTGCCGGCAAAAACAAATTGCACGGGGCGCTCTTTATTATTAACGATTTCGGCAAGGCGGTCTAAATCTTTAAATAAAAGCGTGGCCCTTTTATAGGTGGCAAAACGCCGCGCAAAGCCGATGGTAAGGGCGTCTTCGCTTAAAAGCCGCGGGAACGCGCTTGCCATAGCTAAATTATTGCGCGCCGCGTGGCTTGCCGCTTTGCTGCGCACGTGCTGTATAAGTTTTTCCTTGCGGCCCTGGTGCGTGTACCACAAAGCGTCATGCGGGATATCGTCAACTTTGCTCCATACTTCTTTTGTAAGATTTGCCATGCAACCGTCGCCCAGATATTTTTGATACATTGCGCTGTGCTCGTGGCTTGTCCAGCTGGCGGCGTGTACGCCGTTGGTGATGCTGGTTATCGGCACCTCGTTTACGTTAAGGCCCTCCCAAATATGCTGCCACATTTGGCGCGAAACCTCGCCGTGCAATTTTGCGACGCCGTTTAAATAAGCGGATAGTTTTAAGGCAAACACCGTCATGCAAAACTGCGGGCTTTGGGGGGCTTCTTTGCCTAAGTCCAAAAATTCGTCCCAGCCGATGCCAAGGGCGGTTACATAAGGGTCCATGTATTTTTTGATAAGGTTGAAGTCAAAATACTCGTTGCCGGCTATAACCGGCGTGTGCGTGGTAAAGCACGAGGTGGCCCACACTATTTCCCTGGCCTGCTCAAAAGTTAATTTGCGGTTTTGCATTATCCTTATGGCGCGCTCGCACAGCAAAAAGGCGCTGTGGCCTTCGTTGATGTGGTAAACGTCGGGCGATATGCCCATAGCGTGCAGCGCTTTAACGCCGCCTATACCCAGCACTATCTCTTGCTTAATTCTGTTCTCCCTGTCGCCGCCGTAGAGCTGCTCCGTTATCGTGCGGTGCTGGGGGGCGTTTTCGGGCAAATTAGTGTCCAAAAGATACAGGGAGGTGCGGCCCACTGGCACGCGCCAAAGCATGGCTTTAACCACCTCGCGCCCCAAAGGGATATCCACGGTTAAATTGCCGCCGTCTTTATTTAAAACCGCTTCTACGGACATATGGGCCCAGTCGTTTTCGGGGTATTCTTCGCCCTGCCAGCCGTCTTTATTTAAAACCTGTTTAACATAGCCTTTTTGGTAAAAAAGCCCCATGCCGATAACGGGCATGCCAAGGTCGCTGGCGCTTTTCATGTGGTCGCCCGATAGCATGCCAAGGCCGCCGGAGTATATGGGCAAGCCCTCGCCTATGCCGTATTCCATGGAAAAATAGGCAACTTTAAAATTGTCTTTGCCCTCGCCTTTGTTTTGGTTAAACCAGGTGTTCTTATCGGCCTGATAGGCGCGGTAGAGGCGTTCTACAAAATTTAAGTGTTCTATAAAATCTTTGTCGCGGCTAAGTTCTTCCAGGCGGGCCTGGGACACGCTTGACATCAGCCATTTCGGCATGCGTTTGGATTGGCGCCATAGCTTTTCGTCTATCCTTAAAAAAAGCATAATGGCGGGCCAGTTCCAGGCGAACCACATATTGTTTGAAAGTTCTTCCAGAAATTTCATGTTTTCCGGTAAATTCGGGGTTACTTTAAAGGAATGGATTTTCATTTTTTATCTCTCTTTTTTGATATTTAATATAGTATATAAATTTAGCGGGCTTGTTGTGCAGGGGGGCAATGTGTTGCTGCTATATCCCTAACGGGGGATGCCGCCCGCCTCTCTTCCGTGCCGTCACGGGGCCGCTTCCGCCGTCATTGCGAGGAGCGCAGCGACGCGGCAATCCAGTCGTTGCCTTTGTCGTTCCCCTTTCCACGGGCGCGAATGCTTACACGTAAGACTTTCGGCAGGGAAGGTTTTCGGCTCATGACGCCGCCAAAGGCTTTAAGGTCTTATGTATAATAACAGCACCAATAAGAACGAGGATTGCCGCGGCCGCAGGTACGCGGCCTCGCAACGACGGGCGTCTGGAAGACGCCGCCCGTCGAA
>JAISVV010000093.1 GCA_031271365.1 Elusimicrobiota bacterium
AAATTTGCAAATTTAAGATAAACCGGCGCGCCGGGCAGGAGTTTTATTTCCTCTCCCCCGGCGTCCGTAAGCGGAAAAAAGCTGATATTATCCTGGCTTACGCTTAATTTAACTTCGCCCGAGGTAATATCTCCGACGGCCAAAATTTGGCAGCAGGCGGTTTTGCCGTTTGACAGGGCGGCAATCTCCGTTAAATTTACGCTTTTATTTACGGCGGGGGTTTGGGTAAAGTCTGTTATAATCATGGGAACCTCTGTTGGGTTTAGAGGCTCTCTCAACATATAATATATAGCAAATTTACGACGGCGCGGTCAACAACGGCCCCGCGGGCTGCGGGGCCGTTTAACTTATTTTTGTAACGGGGAAACCTTACTCCTGGCCGTAGCCTTCAAACTCTGTGCCGCCTTTGGTGATAAGGGCGTTTTTGATTACAAGGTTGCCCTCCCCGCCTTCGGCCTGCACTAAATGCAGCTCGCCCCTGGAATCTTTTTTAAGTTCCTGCGCGGCGGCGCCTTTAAAATAAGTATCCACCCCTTTGTCTATGGCCTCTACGTCGGTTACTTTAACTTCTTTGCCGTCGATTTTAATAGTGCCTTTATACATAAAACCTCCCGTGTGCTGTTACAAACCTTATACTATAATAAATTATGGCTATTGTCAAAACCCGCAAGGTTTAAAATTTTACGCCAAAGCGGCTTTTTTTTGTTACAATTATTTTTTAAAGCTGCAAAAAAAGCCTGTCGGCTAAATAAGTTAACATTAAAGGAGAGTTCATGTCAGAGCAAACAATGTCGCAAAAACAGCCTAAGGGCTTGTATCTGCTCTTTGTCACGGAAATGTGGGAAAGATTCAGCTACTACTCTATACGCGGTTTATTTGTTTTATATTTAACGCAAATATTGGCGTTTGACACGCCCCGGGCCACAGGCCTTTACGGCACGTTTACAAGTTTGGTTTACCTGTCGCCGCTTTTGGGCGGCTATATGGCCGATAAATGGATGGGCAAAAACGCCGCTATTATCTTTGGCGGGCTTTTAATGGCCATAGGCCAGTTTATAATGGGCCTTGGCAGCGTTGGCATTGTTTACACGGCCATGGGTTTTATTATTTTGGGCAACGGGTTTTTTAAGCCCAATATCTCAAGCCTCTTAGGCGACCTTTACCAGCAAAACGACCCGCGCCGCGACAGCGCTTTTACCATATTCTACATGGGCATAAACCTGGGCGCGTTTATGGCCAACCTTATAGCCGGCACGATAGGCGAAAAGTTTGGCTTTATGTACGGCTTTTGGTGCGCCGGCGTGGGTATTTTGCTGGGCCTGGTAATTTTTATCTGGGGCAAAGGCAAATACTTAGACGGCGCGGGCAAAGCGCCAAAGCATTACGCCATGGCCGACGCCGGCAAAGCGCAGGGGCCTAAAACGCCTTTAACCACGGCTGAAAAGCAGCGCATCGCGGTTATTTTTATAATGGCGTTTTTTGCAATCTTCTTCCATGCGGTATTTGAGCAAAAGGGCGCGGCTTTAAACCTTTTTGCGCGCGATTATATAGACAGAACCTTAACCATCGGCGCCTGGAGCTGGGAGATACCCACAACGTGGTTCCAATCTTTCAACCCGCTGTTTATTATCTTGTTTGCGCCCGTGTTCAGCAAACTTTGGGTAAGCCTTAACAAAAAAGGCAAAGAGCCTACGGTTATGGGCAAATTTATGTGGGCGTTTTGGCTGATAGCCTTTGGCTATGTGGTGCTTTTAGTCGCCGCCATGAAGCTTGGCCCCGGCGTAAAAATGGGTATGGCCTACCTTATTTTGGCCTACTTCTTTTTTACTATCGGCGAAATTTGCCTCTCGCCCGTCGGCTTGTCTTTGGTTACCAAGCTGTCGCCGGCTAAGTTTGTTTCTTTCTTAATGGGCGTTTGGTTTTTATCAAACGCGGCGGCAAACAAGGTGGCGGGTTTTTACTCGGGCTATATACACGATTGGCCGCTTACAAAGTTCTTCCTGTGGCTGATGGTGGCGCCTTTGGCGGCCGCGCTGCTGCTGTTTATGCTTAGAAAGAAAATTGAAAAGTGGATGCACGGCGTGCGCTAAAGCGCGAGGCATTTAAAAATCCCCCGCTTTACGGCGGGGGATTTTTTTGCGGTTATAGTTTAAAGCAGCGCGTCTAAGGCTTCTTTTAATTCTTCTTTAGGGCGTTCGCCCACGATTTCACCCTGCTTTTTGCCGTCTTTGCGCAACAGCATCGTCGGCGTGCCGGAGATATTGTTTTTATCGCAGGCCTCGGGCGCTTTATCAACGTCTACCAAAAAAAACTTGATTTTGCCGTCGTACTCCGCCGCCAGCTCGCTTATAATGGGCGCCATGCGCTGGCAGTGCGGGCACCAGGTGGCAAAAAACTCCACAAAAGCGGGGCCCTTGTGGGCCTGCACTTTGTTGTAGTTTTCGTCCGAAATTAACTCTTCGTTTTTCATTATACATCCCCCCTGTAGACTACATAATATACACTTAGCAAATTTTAACGCGCAGCGCAAAAGATTACATTTTAAAATCTTCGCCCAGATACAGCCTGCGGGCGTTTTCGTCGTTTAGCAGGGTTTGCTGGCCGCCCTCCACCAGGATTTTGCCGTCGTAAATCAGGTAGGCGCGCTCTGTTAAAGGCAGGGTTTCGCGCACATTATGGTCCGTAATCAAGACGCCTATGCCTTTGTCTTTAAGTTTAAAAATCATCTGCCGCAGCTCGGAGACGGTTATCGGGTCTATGCCTACAAAAGGCTCATCAAGCAAAATAATTTTGGGCGAGCTTATCATGCAGCGCGCGATTTCCATGCGGCGCTTTTCGCCGCCGGATAATGTCCAGGCTTTTTGCTTTGCAAGACGCGCGAGGCCAAACTCTTCCAGCAAAGCGGCAACCTGCTCTTTTTGTTTTTGTTTATTTGGCTCTATGCGCTCTAAAATGGCCAGCAGGTTTTGCTCTACGCTCAGGCCCCTGAATATAGTAGGCTCCTGCGCAAGATAGCCAAGGCCGTGGCGGGCGCGCTCGTACATGGGCAGGGCGGTTACGTTTTCTTCGTCTATAAACACTTTGCCTTTTGTAGGCATGGTAAAGCCTACCATCATGTAAAAAGTGGTGGTTTTGCCCGCGCCGTTGGGGCCCAAAAGCCCCACGATTTCGCCGGAGTTTACTTTAATATCAACGCCTTTTACAACGCGTCTTTGCTTGTAAGCCTTCTCAAGCCCCGCGGAGCGTAGCTGCATAATTATATCCCTGTTTTTAAATCTTTAAAATCTTTTGTAAAAGTTATCCAGCCCTGCGCGTTGCCGCGCGCGGTTATTTTACCCTGCTGCGTAAAGGCTTCTATTTTATCGGCCTTAAGGGCGTAGTCGCCCTCGTCGCTAAAGCCGATAAAAAGAGGCCTAAACCCCCAAGCCTCAAAAAAGCCCGTTGAAACGCGGTAGCGCATATTTTGCGCGTAAAGCGTATTATCCGCGTCGGCCAGTTCGACGCTGCCGGCTGCTTTAAACAAATCAAATTTATCTTCAAACTCCAAGGCGTCGGCGTATAAATCGTAGCGCGCCCGCGCGGGCGCGTAGGCAAGGCGCAGTTGTTTGTTTTTATTTGCCTCCGCGCGGCCCCGGTCTTCTAATCTATTATAAAAAATTTTATCGGCCCAAAGCTCGGTTTTTGCGCCCGCTTCATTACGGGCGGCGTAAATATTGCCTTCTATCAGGTAACTATGCTGCGCGCGTTTGGATAAAACCCTGTCTGCGTTAACGGC
>JAISVV010000099.1 GCA_031271365.1 Elusimicrobiota bacterium
GGGCAGGCGGCCTCGCACTTGCCGCAGCCGGCGCAATCCTTATCTATGCTTATTTGATTGAGCGATATTTTTGACACAAGCCCCAGCGCCGCGCCGACGGGGCAGATATTTGCGCAAAAAAATCTATCCTTAAAAATTACCAATACAAGTATGGCCGCCGCGGCGATAAGGCCCACAGCGGAAAGCCCGAAAGCCGAGCCGAAGTAAGTATAAGGCTCCGCCGCGCGCAGCAGCCACGCCGTGCCGCCGGCCAGCGCGCCGAAAACCGCGGCCGCAATTATATACTTGGCAAAATAATTTTTTTGCCGGCCGCTTGTTTTCTTTTTGCAAAAACCCACAAGCTCCTGCAGCAAACCCAGCGGGCACAGCACAGAGCAGTAAACGCGCCCGAACAAAAACGTTACTCCCAAAACAATCAGCAGCAGCGCAAGCGCGGCGACGGAAAAATCTATAAACACGCGCTGCAAAAGCGGGGCAAATTGCAAATCAAAAATTCTAACGCCGTAAAACACGCCGCCGAAGGCAAGCAGCGTTAAAACGCCTACGGCGCAGGCGGCCGCCAAACGCGCGCGGTATAAGTTTTTTGCGCTCATATTACATCCCCCCTTTTCTAAGCACGGCTGCTTCCGCGGCTACTTTATCTAAAAGCGCGGGTATCTCCAAAAGCTGCGGGCAGTTGGCGTTACAGAGGTTGCAATGTATGCATTTGCCGGCCTGCTCGCGCTGTTTTAGCGCGCCGTATTTTTGCAGGAAAGCGCGCGCGTCGCCGTCGGCCTTATACTCGTTGTACATAAGAAAGATTGCCGGTATGGCAATGCCGCGGGGGCATTCGTAGCAATAATTGCAGGCGGTGCAGTTAATCTCGCCGCGTTTTTGCAGTATGCCGGCTATTTTATCGGCCAGTTGGTTTTCGGCTTCGGTAAAGGGGCGGTAGTCCGTAAAAGTTTGCACGTTTTCTTTTACCTGCTCAAGGTTGCTCATGCCGCTTAATACGGTTAAAATATTTTCTTTGCCCGCCACCCAGCGCAGGCCGAAAGAAGCCTGCGTGTCTAAAGGGGCCTCCTTTTCCGCCACGGCTTTGGCCGAGCCCGTCAGCGTAGCAAGCGCGCCGCCGCGCAGCGGCGCCATGGAAATTATCGGCAGCTTGGCGGCCTGTAAAACTTCGTAATTCTTTTTGGCGTCCATGGCGTTCCAGTCAAGATAGTTAAACTGGATTTGGCAAAACTCCCACGGGCGCTCTTTGACGACTTGCGCCAAAAGTTCGTGGCTGCCGTGGTAGGAAAAGCCTACGTGTTTTATTTTGCCTTCTTTCTTTAGCTGCTCCAGGACGTCGTAAACTTCAAAATTGCGGTAATTGTCTACCGAGCGCGCGGAGATATTATGCGCCAGATAAAAATCAAAATAATCAACGCGGCATTTTTTTAGCTGCTCTTCAAAGATGCGCCGCACGTCGGCCTTTGAAGTCAGCGCGTAAAGCGGGCTTTTGGTGGTACGCATAAAGCTATCGCGCTTCTAGTTGCTAAGCGCGTTGCCGATGGCCGTCTCGGAATTGCCGCCGTGGTACATATAGGCGGTGTCAAAATAATTTACGCCGTGGGTTATGGCGTAATCCACCATGCGCTCCACCTCGGCGGCGTCTATCTGGCCGCCGGCTGTGGGCAGGCGCATACAGCCCATTGATAAAAGCGGCGCGCTTAACCCCAAAAGCCGCCTTGTAAGCACTTTACCGCCCTGCGCGCGGGTTTTGCTTTCCTTTTTGCAGCCGCCCAAAACGGCAAGGCCGGCTGCTGCAAAGAGCGAATTTTTTATAAAATCGCGGCGTTTCATTTTACCTCCCTGGACAAAAAAAGCCCAAGTTCAAATAAGATATACGTCGGCACGGCAAGCATAAGCTGGCTGATAACATCAGGCGGGGTAAGCAGCGCGGCAAGGATAAGTATGCCCACAACAACGTAAGGCCGCTGTTTTTTTAACACGCTTTTTTTAACAAGCCCAAAGCGCACGGCAAGCATAACCGCTAAGGGGAACTGGAACATCAAACCAAAAGCCAGCATAAGCCAGCCCGCCATGGCCGCAAAAGCGCCGACGCCTAAAACGGGGCGCAGTAAATCCGACGAGAAACTTAAAGAAAACCGCATTAAAAACGGCAGTATAAAAAGAAAGCAAAACGCCGCGCCGGCGGCGAAAAGCAAAGTGGAAGATAAAACCCACAATTTTAAGGCTTTGCGCTCGTTATCGTATAAAGCGGGCAGCAAAAAGCGCCACGCCTGCCACAAAATATACGGCAAAGCCGCCGCCGAAGCCAGCGCAAAAGCAAGTTTAAGCTGCAGGATAAAAACTTCAAGCGGGGTAAAGTAATTAAAGCCCGCGCCCTCGGGCGCGGCCCAAAGAATAATGCCTTTTATAACGTAAGGCGCGGCAAAAAAAGCGGGTAAGTATAAAACGGCAACGGCACAAACGCATTTTAGCAGGACGCGGCGCAGCTCTTCCAGATGGTCAAGGAAAGAGGGCTCCATTACTTTTTTTCTTCGGCTTTGTCTTGCGCGGCGGGGGCGGCCTCGCCGGCGGCGGTCAGGCCTTTGGTTTCTTTTTCTATTTCTTCTTTGGCTTTTTTAAACTCGTGCGATGCGCGGCCGAAGGCTTTTGCAATCTCCGGTATGCGCTTGGCCCCAAACAGGAGCAAGACGGCTAAAATTATTAATACTATTTCCCAAACGCCAAGTGACATAGACGGCCTCCTTTAAAACTGGTAATTTTATTCTAGAATATTTTGCCACTCGCTTGCGCCGGTTTTTTAAAAACCCGCGCCGAAGACGAAGGATAAAGTATTCTCCCCGTTGGTAATATCTTTGGTAAAGTTTACGCCCAAAGGCAGCTGGAAACGCCAAAAAGTTACGTATAAACTTGCGCCCGCGCCGGCCTGGTTGCAGCGCGCGGCGCCGTCAAAGAGCCAGGAGGATTCTACAAAAGGCTCAAAAACCGCTACCGCCGTGTTATTTTTTAATACAAAAAGCGCGGCAAAAAGCCCGCCGCCAAAGCCTTTTTGGCCTATATACTGCGTTGAATAGCGGCCTTTGCCGGCAAGCAGTTTTTTGGTGCTGACGCCGTCTGAAAACCCGCCTTCAAAAGTTTGCGCTGCGTTGGCGGCGACGTAAAACGTGTGCCTTGTTTTCAGCTCCAGGCTGCCGATCAGCGCGGCGGATAAAATGGAAATATCATAATCAGCCCCCGTATAACCGCCGCCGGCCGAATAATCCAGCGAGGCAAAATACCCGGGCCTTATGTATGGCAGGCTGGCCAGCCTGTGCTCTTTGTCCGAAGTGCCCAAACCGAAGATAGAGCCAAAGGCGCCCGCCACGCCTTTGCCGGGCTTTATATTGCGGTACGCGCTTACAGAGGCCTGCAAGCGATGGTGCGCGCCGGCGTCCGCCGGCGGCGCGGCGGCGGCAGCGGCTTTATATTCAATATCTTGATAGGCGTAGCCAAAACGCAGGCTTAGACGCTCGCCCAAACTTCTGCCGTAACTTAGGCCGGCGGCGGTTTCCTTGACGTCATATTGATTGGCTATGGCGCGGCCGGCGTCTTTATCTTTACCGCCAAAGAGGCCCGCCCTGTTATACGCGCCGCCCTGGTAGATTTTTTGAGTGTAATCCTGGTTTAAAAACATTGCGCTGTAGCTGTTGTCGCCGAGGTGCAGGCCCAGGGCGGCGAGGTAGCCGGCTTTGCCGTACGCGCCGGTTAAGGTTGCAAGCTCGCCGAGTTTAAATAAATTGGCTTCCATCAGGATAAGCGCGGCCGCCGTGCTGCCGCCGCTGCTCATTATTACCGGCAGCGGCAAGAGGAAGTGGCCGTCCTCGCAGTTTATATTGATATCGAGGTTATTTTGCGCGTTTATTTGCGCGTCCGCCCGCACGCTTTTAAAGATGCGCATATCGTGCAGGGCTTTGCGTGCGTCGTCGAAATTTTGATAGTTAAAGGTATCGCCTTCGCGCATTAGAAATTTGGCTTTTACTATAGCTGGGTTAATGCGCGTTGCGGTTACGTTGATGTTTTGCACGCGCAGGCCGTTGAACGCGCTGAAGTGTTGCATATCATCCGCGCCTTGCGCGTAAAGCGCGGCGGCGGCCAGCAGGCACAGGGTGGTTAGAAAAAACTTTCTCATAGTTTTCTATATCCTTTGCGGCAAAAGCAACGACTGGATTGCCGCGGGCAACGCGCCTGGCGGCGTGTTAAAGGGCGCCATCGCAATGACTACAGGGCCGCGCTGACAAGCGCGGCGGCCTTTGGCGCCATCGCCAAAAGGCTGATTTTCCGATTTTGCCTCCAGTTTCAATTTTCTCGCGAGCGCGGAGTAATTATGAATGTACTTTAGCGAGCGAAAAATTGAAAATAGAGGTAAAAGCGGAAAATTGTTGCACTACGCAGGCCCAAGAAGGGCGAATGCGGAGCACCGCCAAAGCCGTTAATCGTCTTTTGTAAAACGCTTCATGTGGGCGTGCAGGTCCGGTATTGAGTGGCCGTATTCTCTGTGGATTATCGGGGAGGAAATCAGGAAATCGGCGGTGGCTCTGTCGCAGGCTACGGGGATATTCCATAGCACGGCTATGCGAAGCAGAGCGCGGATATCCGGGTCGTGCGGCTGCTGGGTCAGCGGGTCCCAGAAAAAAATAAGCATATCAATTTCGCCCTCGGAGATTTTGGAGCCTACCTGCTGGTCCCCCCCGTAGGGGCCGCTTTTAAAGCAGAATACCTGCAAATCAAGCGCCTGCGCAATCAGCGCGCCGGTGGTGCCGGTGGCAAAAAGTTCGTGCTTGGAAAGGCTGCCGCGATTGTATTTGGCCCATTCTATTAAATCGTCTTTTTTGTTATCGTGCGCCACTAAGGCTATTCTTTTTACGGCGGGCATTATCCTTTGTTTATGCATTTTGCGCGTCCTCCTTATAGGGGGTAAAAACCACTTCCATCACTTTTGTGCGGCGGAATTTGCGGGCCTCCATGCGCAGGCCCTCGGCGATAATTTTATCGTTATTGCTTACGGCGCGGCCCAAATGTTTGGCCGCCCATTCTTCCACGCTTAAGGCTGGGGTTACGCTTGGCGGCGCGGGCAAATCAAGCTCTTTAAACACATTTTGCATTTTGGCGGCCGCGCTGGCTATAAGGCTGCCGCCGAAGCGGCGCAGATAGGGGGTAAAGTAATCGTACTCGTCCTCAATCTCGCCAACCATTTCTTCGAAGATATCTTCTAAGGTGATAATGCCGGTTATTTTGCCGTTTTCCGTTACCAGGCTGATGTGGTGGTGCTCGCGCGTCATTTGCTGCAACGCGGCGGAAATCAGGGTGCTGCCGTCTAAACTTATTATGGGCCGCAGTATGGCGCGCGTGTTTGGCGTTTGGCCGGGCGTGGTTTTGGTGGCGGCAAAAATATCTTTAAAATTAAGGTAGCCTATTATGGTTTGTTTGTCGCCCTGCACGGCCGTAACGGGGAAGCGCGTGTGCATATCAAGGTGCGCTTTTATAAAAGTGTCGGCTATAGTGTCGCCCGCAAAGAGCACGTAAACGTCGCTTAGGGGTATTTGTATTTCCTTTATCCTGCGTATGCTGAAGAAGGCGGAGGAGAGCACGATTTTTTCTTCTATCTTGCCAAATAAGCGCGAGGAGGAAGCTATAGCGGCGGCGGCCCTTAAGTCTTCCAGGGCGGCTTTTTTGTCGCTGTTTTCGTCGGTTTTATGGACGACTTTTTTGCGCGTTAAAAACGCTACAATCTTTTCCATCACGCTTACCATAGGCAGTAAAAACCCGTAGCAAACGCGCATAAACGGAGAAAGCAGCAAAACCACAAATTCTTTATTTTTTATGGCAAAAGTTTTGGGCACCAACTCGGCAAAAACTATGGTTATTAAACTTAAAGGCACTACCAAAAAGATAATGGAAAGCGTGTGCGCAAAGGCTTTTGATATCGCAAATTTGGTTTGCAAAAAGGGCGTTAAGCCGTCGGCCGCGCCCGCGCCGCCGGCGGCGGCTGCAACGGCAGCGGCCAAAGTTATGCCTATTTGCACCACGGCAAGGGCGCCTTCGATATGGTCTTTTAAAAACAGCGCGCTGGCGGCGCCTTGGCGGTTTTCCTGCGCCAGAATGCTCAGTTTTGTGCGCGAGACGGAGGCCAAAGCCATCTCGTAGGCCGCCAAAAGCGCGTTTAGGCAAAGCATTAGGATTATTACAAAAATTACCATGCGCAGCCTGCCTGCGCCAGCGGCAAAACGCAGCCGTAGAGGACGGCAAAATAGTGCATTATCGTTGCCAGCAGCACGAAGATATGCCAAACGCCGTGGTAATACTCTTTATCTTTACGGACGTAAAAGTAGACGCCGGCGGTGTACAAAAGGCCGCCGATGAGCAAAAATATCAGCGCGGTTAAGGTTAAGGTTTCCATAAAAGGTTTTATGGCAAAAACCACCATCCAGCCCATTACTATATAGACGATTAACGAGGCTTTTTTAAAGCGGCCGGGGAAAATAATTTCCGACATAACGCCAAAGAGCGCCATTGTCCACAAGACGACAAACATCGCCCAGCCTAAAACGCCTTGTATGTTTATCAGCAGAAACGGCGTATAGGTGCCGGCGATTAGCAGATATATGGAGGAGTGGTCAAACACTTTCAGTTTTTTCTTTGCGCCGGCGTTTTTTGCGTAATGGTACAGCGTGGAGGCGATGTAAAGCACTATCATACTTGCGCAGTAGATAGAGATGGAAACTATTTTTAAAGCGTCCGCGCTTAAAGAAGCAAGCGTTATAAGGCAGCCGGAGCCTAAGCACACTATAAGCGTGCCTATCCAATGGGTAAGGGTGTGCAGCATTTCTTCTTTTTCGGTATAGGCTTTGCCGGTGAAGAACTTTTTAAGTTCGTAAAGTTTTATCATATAGACATTGTACTAATTTAGCGTGGATTTAAAGTTTTTAAACGCCAGCGCGCCAAGGCCCGCGCCGTAAGCCAAAGAGAAAAGCGTGTTTTGCCAAAACAAAACCGCGTCGCCGCCTTTTAAGAAGGTGTTTCTAAAGTTTATCATGGCGTAGGTCATCGGGTCCAGGTAGGAAAGCCAGCGCAGGGCGCGCGGTATATTTTCCACGGGGAAGAACACGCCGCACAATAATACCGCGGGTAAAATAAAAAGTATGCTTGCCATTAAAGCCTGCTGCTGCGTGCGCGCTATAGCGCTGATTAAAGTGGCCACGGACAAAGTGGTCAGCATAAGGCAAAAGCCCGTTACCAACAGCTGCCAGAACATCCCCCTGAACGATACCCCGAACACCATAAGCGCAATGGAGAACATAAACAAAATTATCAACAGGCCGATAAGCATATATGGTATGGTTTTGCCGAGTAAAACTTCCTCCCCGCCGGCGGGGGAGGCTATCAGCTTTTCCATGGTGCCCGTTTCCTTTTCTTTTGTAATGGACATACCGCACACGGCCAGGATAACCACAAAACTGGCCATGGCCATAAGGGCGGGCAGCATAAAGTCGGACGTGTTCATGTAGTGGTTAAACATTATGCGGATATCGGTTTGTATAAGGTTTAAGGCGTTTATGTTTACGCCGCGCTTTGCCGCCGCCTGCGCGGTGATTTGTTTGACATAAACCTCTACCTGCTGCGCCCGCTGGGCGTTGACGGCGTTTACCAAAAGCTGCAGCGGTTTATCGCCGCGCTCAAGAGCGTATTCAAAGCCTTCTTTGGGGGCTGCCAAAACGGCCTCGGCCTTGCGGCTGATTAGAAGCTGCGCAGGCTCCGGCGCGTTGGCGGCGTCTATATGTTTTACCTCTTTAGACCAGCCGCTTGCCAGGGCTTTGCTTTGTATATCGCGCGCCATCTGCGACGGCGGGGAGATAACGACAAAGGCTATATTTTTAACCTCGCTGGTAAGCGCGCCGCCAAACATGATAAGCTGCAAAACAGGCACAAAAAAGATAGCGCCTATCATCTTTTTATCGCGCGATATCTGGATAAATTCTTTTTTTATAAACCCCAGTAAGGTTAACCAGCGTATGTTCATGGCTCCACGTCCGTTTTAAAATTTTTGATGGCCACGAAAATCATGACGCACATAAAGATAAGCAGCGCGGCAAAAGGGCCGGCAAGGGCGGCAAAACCGGCCTCGCTTAAAAAAGAGCTGCGGCTTAAAGAAAGATACCACCGCTGCGGAAACAGCGCGGTAAAATACCGGAAGAACGGCGGCATATTTTCTATCGGGAAAATAAAGCCGGAGAAAATCATCGAAGGCAGCAAGCCCGCCGCGAGCGAAAATTGTATAGCCGCCTGCTGGTTGCGCGTTGCCACCGAGATAAAAAGCCCCAAAGAAAGCGCGCCTAAAATATACACGCAGCAGGCGGCTATAAAAAAGATAAAGCTGCCTAAAAACGGGATTTTAAACACCAAAAGCGACAGCGCGAAGACAAGTAAAATATCAAAAAACGTAAGCGTGAAATAGGGGAAAAGTTTGCCCAAAACAATTTCTGCGGGGCGCACGGGCGTGGAAAGCAAAAGCTCCATGGAGCCGTTTTCCCACTCTTTGGCAACGGTCAGCGCGGTTAACACTATCGAGAGAAAACCTATTATAATTGTGTTTAGCGCGGGCACTATGAACCAACGGCTGTTGAGCTCGGGGTTAAACAGAAAGCGGCTGCGTATCAACGCGTTTGGCGACGGCGCGGACATGGCGGACAGGGTTGGGTTGGCTTTGATAAAAACATCGTTGGCGGCCATGGCGGCAAGCGTCATATAGCTTAGCACCATGCCGGTTTTGGCGTTATCGCTGCCGTCTAACATCAGTTGCGCGCGCGCCGGAGTTTGAGGGTCGCCCGCGGTTATGTTTTTGCCGAAATCCTTTTTTATCACCATAACCGCCGGGCTGTCGTTGCGCTTTAGCATTGTTTCTATTTGCGCGGGCGCGTCTATAGGCTTTAAGTTGAAGTAGCCCGACGTTGAAATTGCCTCCATAAACCGGCGAGAGGCCGCCGTCCTGTCGCCGTCAAAGACGGCTACGTTGATATTTTTATAATCAAGGTCTATGATAAAACCGAAGAAGCCTACGAAGACTAAAGGCAAAATCAGCGTGACGGCCAGGGTAAACGGGTCGCGCAGGATATGCTTGTATTCTTTTAGCGCAATTGAGCGCGCGCGGCGCAAGGAAATCATTTTTCCCCCCCGCGCGTTAAGGCTTTCAGGAAAACGTCGTCTAAAGTCGGCTCGGTTTCTTTTATTTCAAAGACGCCCGGGTATTTGGCGGCGATTTTATTTAAGGCCTCTTTATCCGCCGCGTTTACGCGCAGCCGCGCGCCGAAAACCGCCGCCGGCCCCAGGCCCGCCGCTTCGATTTCTGCCTTGATTTGGGCTTGTTTGTTTTGCTTAAAAATAAGTTCAGTTCCAGCGGTTTTTGTTTAAAAAACTCATCCTTTAAGCCTTGAGGAGTGTTTAGGGCGATGATTTTGCCTTTATCCATAAGCACTATGCGCTTGCAGTATTCGGCCTCGTCCATATAATGGGTGGTTACAAAAATTGTTTTGCCCCGCTTGGCAAGCGCGTTGATAAGGGCCCAAAAATCTTTGCGCGTCTGCGGCGAGGCGCCTGCGGTGGGCTCGTCTAAAAAAACCAGGTCGGGGTTGTGCAGCAATGTGGCGCATAAAGCCGCCATTTGCTTAACGCCGCCGGGTAAATCTTTTACTATGGTTTGCGGCTGGGTATCTAAGTTTATGAATTTAAAAAGCTCCTTTGCGCGCGCGGCAATTTGCGCCGCCGGCATATTATAGAGGCTGCCGGCAAACTCCATATTTTCCTGTATACTGAGGTCCTGATAGAGCGTAAATTTTTGCGACATATAACCTATGCGCGGCTTTAAAACCGCCGTGGAGGAAGATACATCGCGCCCGTCCACCTTAACGGAGCCGCTTGTCGGGTTTAAAACGCCGCAAATAGTGCGTATGGTGGTGGTTTTGCCCGCGCCGTTTGCGCCTAAAAAGCCGAAAACCTCCCCCTTTTGCACGGCAAAGGAAATCCCGTCAACGGCTATAAACTTGCCGAAGGCTACGGTTAGGTTTTGCACCTCTATTATATTATCGCTCATTCTCTTTTTTGCCGTATTTTAAAAATATTTCGCTGAAATCGGTTACGTTAAATTTTTGCGCTAAAGCCTGCGGCCCGCCGCTTGCAATTAATGCGCCGGCGTCTAATATATGCACTTTGGCGCAGCGTTGGGCTTCGTCCATGTAAGAGGTGTTTATAATTACGCTCATCTGCGCGCCGGCGTAGCGGTAAACCAAATCCCAAAGCTGCTGGCGGCTGATAGGGTCGACGCCGATGGTTGGCTCGTCTAAAAGCAGCAGTTTGGGGCGGTTTAGCAGCACGCACATAAGGCCCAGTTTTTTATACATACCGCCGGATAGTTTGCCCGCCGGCCTGCCTATAAACGGCGTCATGGCGGTGGCTTGCAGAAGCTCTGCGCTGCGGTGTTTGAAATCGGTTTCGTTTAGGTTGTAAAGGTCGCGGAAAAACTCCAGGTGCTCCAGGCAGCTTAAATCGGGGTATAAACTTGGCTCCTGCGGGAAGTAAGCAATATAGTTTTTGATTTGTTTTGCGTCTAAGGTTTGGCTTTGCGTTTTGTATTCTATTTGGCCTTCATCGGGCGTCAGCAAACCGGCAAGCAGGCGCATAAGCGTGGTTTTGCCCGCGCCGTTGGGGCCGATAACGCCATGCACCGCGGCGGGCTCAAACAAAGTTGTTACCTTGTTTAAGGCCTGCCTCAGGCCCATTTTTTTGCTTACGGCTTTGACGCTTACTTCCATAGTACTTCTAAAGTCATGCCGGGTTTTAGGGTTTGGGTTTCGTCGTTTTCAAAACGCGTTTTTACGCCGAAGACTAAGCGTTGGCGCTCCTGCCGGGTTTGCACGTTTTTGGGGGTAAACTCGGCCTCGTCGTTTATGGCGATAATTTTGCCTCGGTAGCTTTGGCCGGTTTCCGGCAGGCTGCCCGTTATATTTTGGCCTAAAGAAAGTTGCGCCAGCATATCGTGCGGCACGTAAACCCAGGCGTCAACCCGGCTTAAATCGGCCACGCTTACCAGCTTGCGGCCGGCGGGGATAAACTCGCCCTGTTGGTAGTATTTGTACAGCACTTTGCCCGTTAAGGGGCTTGTAATTTTGCACCAGCTTTGGGCCAGCCGGGCGCTGTCGCTGCGGCTTTTGCGCAAATCATAATTTTCGCGCGAGCCGGCGGAAGTTTTTAAAAGCTCCTCGGCGCGCTTAAATTCTTTTACGGCGATATCGGCTTGCAGGTTTGCGTCTTTACATTCCAGCTCGGCCAGTATTTGGCCGGCCTCTACGGGACTGCCTTCTTCAACGTTTAGTTTTATTATGACGTCGTTTAAGCGGCTGGACACGCCGACTTCCACCGCCTCAACCACGCCGCTGTAGCTAAAAGATACGCGGCGGAAAAATATCAGGCTTACCGCCACCAGCACCAGCAAAATTATTATGGCTGTTATTGCAATTTTTCTCATAAATTCTCCTTTCAGGGCCTGCC
>JAISVV010000111.1 GCA_031271365.1 Elusimicrobiota bacterium
GTAGCCAGAGGTTTTTACGGCGTCCGGGTGCACGCCGCGGCTGTTTAAATAGCTCTTTATAGCCACCGCGCGGCTGTTGGAAAGCCAGTCGTTATACTCGTGGCTGCCGACGCTGTCTGTATGCGCTTCCACTATCACCTTCATGCTGCGGTTGGCAACAAGCAAAGCGGCCAAAGTGTCTAAGGGTTTATAGTCTGAAGGGCGCAGCACGATGCTGTCAAACTCAAAATCCACGCTTGGCACGCGGCGGGAAGCGCGCATCTGGTCAAGCGTCTGGTTGCGCAGTTTTTCTTCGTCGTTGCGCAGGTAGCAGGTACCGCTTTTGGTAAATTCTTTTTCCCGGGGGCGCTCTTCCTGCGCTTTTTTATTGCCGGAATAACAGCCCGCGGAAACTAAAATAAATAAAGCCAAAATAAAATGAATACGCATAAAAAATACACCTCCCGTAAACTAAAAAATATTATAGCAAAACAAAAAGGAAACGTTGGGTTTTATTTATCCACATTTATCCACAGGCTGTGGATAAAGCGTCTTGATAAATCTTTTATTAAGCAAAAAAGGGCGTTTTTTTGCGCGCGGCGCGCTTTTGCGCCCGCCCGGCCGCCCAAACCCTGTGGATAAAACGCCAAAATTGTGGATAACTGCCCGCGCGCCCGTGTGAAACCCGCCCCTTTTAAAAAAACGCCCGATGTGGATAACTGGGCGTAAATAAGCCCTTTTTTACGCGGTTTTAAGGTAAAAAAGGGCTTATTTAGGCTTTATTTTACAATCTTAACATTTGTAGCAAAATCTTTACCAAAGAAATATAAAGGCGCGCTGAATTTTACCCTGCCTTCGGCCGCGCCGTAGATAATATCAAGGCGCGCATTATCCGCATCCCAGCTGAAAAAGGGCGGCGCTGTTTTAACTTCGCGCGGTATATAGTTAACCTTATAGCCGTCTTTGGCGGTAAACTCGGCCCACATAGTTATTTCCGTCTGGGCCGTAAGCGACGCTTTATCCGCGCTCTTATAAACTTTAAGCCTGCCGAGCGCCGCGCCCGAGGGCGGGTTTAAAAGGTATTTAAAGTTTAAGCCCGTCCAATCCCGCTCATCGTTTTGCGGGGCAAAGATATTATAGGCAAAATTTGCGCCGTATTTAAGGCCTTGCTCCTCCAGCGTTTGCTGAAGGCGGGCCATATTGCCGACGCGGCCGGCAGCCCAGATTTGCACATCTTGCGCTATGCCGTTTAAATCCGGCATGGGGGTAGTGTCGGCAAAAATAAGGGCGGCTTTTTTAAAATAACCGCTGTTTTTTACAAGGATTTCCAGCACGGCGGCGGCCATAGGCCCTTTTGCGGCCAAAACGCGCCGCTGCGGGTAATTGTCAGATTTATAGTTAACCTCAAAATAAGGCAGCAGCTCCAGCGTTATAAAATTACCCAGGGCGGCCAAATCATCCGCGCCGGTTATATCCACGGCAACAAAGACGGCATCTTTCACCGGGGATTTTTTTTGCCAAAACAGCCGCTGGGTTTTGGCTTTGTCAAAGCGTTCCGGCGCGATTAAAAAAATAGTTTGATATTTATCGCCCGTTTGGTAACCCTGCGGCAAAATAACGTCAATGCGCGCCGGCGTCTTTAAATATTGCGAGGGAAAGTTTGTCAAAACCTCGTGGCCGGGGGCAACTTCAAATACGCGCATAGCCGGCTGCGCGGGGCTTTGCGCGGGCGCGTTTTGGGCAAAAGCCGCAAAAGCGCAGAAGATAAACACAGACAGAAGCGTAAATTTTTTCATGATTTAATTATAGCACATTCCATTGCGGCCTTTGGGCCCAAAAGCGTATGGGCACAAAGTACGTCTGCCAAGGGGCCCTAAGGCCCTTGGGCAAGGCCTCTAAAACAGCTATAAATTAATTAAGAATTAACGCAAAGGACGCTTTATGAAACCAACCATCAAGTTTTTACTTGCTTTAGGCAGCTCCAAACTGGTTATGCTGCAGGAAGGCGGCGCAACGTGTTTTTATACCAAAAGCAGCAATAACTACCTTGCCCGCGGCACCAGTTTGCGCCGCATCGCCGGTACGCTGATAGAAAAATAATCCCCTCCCCGTTGATATAAAAATACTACCCCCGCCGCAGCGCGCCGGCGGGAGTTGTTTTTGTATAATTGAAGTATGAACAACAAAATTTTGCTTTTTGCCTTTTTACTCCTGCCTGCCGGCCTTAACGCGCAGGATTGCTTTCAAACGCTGCAGCAGCGTTACAGATACGAAGCCGCCCTCTCCCCCGCCGAGGAAAACAAACAAATTACCGATTGCCTTAAACAACAACTGCTTAACCCGGGGCAAAACGATTTAGAGGCAGCCATAGCCGCCCTTCGCAAATCGGACAATATAGCAAACGCGCGGGCCGAACTGATGCGGATTTTTACTTCCTCCGCCGACGCGCAAATCGTCTTTGCTGCGGCCTGCGCCCTAACGTACGGCGCGGCTGATTTAGGCGCGTATGAAGCGCGGCTTTTAAATATAGCCTCTTCGCCGGCGGCGCAGGATTATAAACAAACGCTGGCTATAATAATTTTAGCCGCGGCCGAAGCGGTGGACAGCTCTTACGAACCTTTCCTGACGCCGGCCTTAAACGCGCAGGACCCTGTTTTAAAAGCCTATGCGCGCGGCGCGCTTACGCTTATATCGCCGCAGGTAAAAGGCGAGTATTTGGCCGATATAGTATTTTTATATTCCTTTGACAAAGCCTTCGCCTTGCGCGCTTTTGCGGCAAGCGGGCTTAAGCAAAAGGCTTTGCGCGCCCGGCTTAAAGAAACGCTGGGCAAAGGCGGCGCGCAGGCTGCCGCCGCCGCGCAGTGGATAGGGGATTTAAACGATAAAAACCTGCTCTCTCTGCTTTTAGAAACTGATTTTGACCCCGGCGACGCCGCCGCGCTTTCCGCCGCCGCCAACGCTTTGGCGGAAAATTACCCCCTTATGCTGCCGGAGATAAAAAAAACCTTAAAACGCGGGCCCCCCGCCGCCAGCGCGGCAGTGATGGCGCTTGCGTTTAAAGGCGGCGCGGCCGACGACGCGGTAAGAGAACTTTTAGCCGGCGGCGCCAACGAGCAGGCAAACGGCCTGCGGGTAATATCCGCCAGGGCGGGTATTTTGCTTTCAAACGCCGCTTTTTACCCCAACCCGCAGCTGGAGATTTTTAGAATAAAAAAGTTTATCCCCGCTGTCGCCGGCCTTGGGCTTGAAGGGCAAAGCCCGCAGACAAAAATATTTGCCCAAACCGCCAACCGAGAGCTT
>JAISVV010000114.1 GCA_031271365.1 Elusimicrobiota bacterium
AAGACGTTTTTGTGGAACACGCAAAACAAAAACAACTTTACGAAGATATAGGCATATCCGCCGCCAAAATAGCGGCCGGCATCGTCAAACACCTGGAGAAATAATATGGCAAAAAACATTCCCAACAGCTATTTAAGAGCGTACGAAGACATCGGTTTTCTAAAAAGCAACGAAGCCCGCAGCGTGCGCGTGCAGCTGGAACTTTTAAAACCCGACGTAATTTTAAAAAAACACCGCATTACCCAGGGGATAGTTTGCTTTGGAAGCGCGCGCGTCTGCGAGCAAAAACCCGCGCTGGAACGCGTTAAAAACATAGAAGCGCAGCTAAAGCAAAACCCCTCGGATAAAAAACTGCGGGAAAAATTAAAAGAAGCCAAAGGCCTCTTGAGCCTCTCTAAATACTACGACGAGGCCCGCAAATTCGGCGAGCTGGCCATAAAAAAAGGCCGCAAACAATACGCCATAGTAACCGGCGGCGGCCCCGGCATTATGGAAGCGGCCAACCGCGGCGCGTTTGAAGCCGGCGGCAAAAGCATAGGCATGAACATCACCCTGCCCATGGAGCAGGAGCCTAACCCCTATATCACCAAAGGGCTGGCGTTTTTATTTCACTATTTTGCCATACGCAAAATGCATTTGGTAATGCGCTCAAGGGCTATAGTAGTCTTCCCCGGCGGGTACGGCACTATGGACGAGATGTTTGAAACTTTAACCCTTGTGCAAACCGGTAAAAAGGATAACATCCCCGTCATCTTAGTGGGCAAAAAGTTTTGGAACGATATTTTTAACTTTGGCAAACTGGCCAACTACGGCGTAATATCGCACGAGGATAAATATCATTTGGTGGAAACAGCGCAGGAAGCCTGGGATATTATCGCCGGGAAATACAAAATAAAGTAATATTTATGCCAGTCACAGGGGGTGGGTAAGTATGGGAAAACGGATAAAGCGCTGTTGCCTTAAATTTGTTTTATTTCTTCTCTTTGCAATGCAGGCTGCGCCCGCTTTTGCCGTAAGAGCAGGCTACCCGATACAAATAACCCCGCTCAATTTCGGCGTAATTACAATAAACCCCAACACTGCGGTAACCGCAACCCTTGATTATAACGGCAATATAAGCGTGGAGGGCGGTGTTTCCAACGGCGGCCAAACGCGCGGCGAGGTGGAAACTACAACCTCTACCGCGGCTTTATTAGGCGAAAATATAACCCATACTTTCAGGGGCGCCGCCTTTGGCCCCGCTGCCTGCGCTATAACGATAAGCGGCTATCAGGTTAATCCTTCGGGCTCTGTAAACTATTCACTCAACGCCGTCAAACGCACCTTTTGGGGCGCCACCATAACCATACCGGAAAACTGCCCCCCCGGCGATTATCAGGGCACGGTTATCTGCCGGGCCGACAACGGCACGGCAATCTCCCCCGACCAGGAGACAAACCAGCAAATTATGGTTACTATCCGCGAAACAATAGCGATAGAGAATATAGCAGATTTAGATTTTGGCAAAATTATACCCCCCGCCGCAGGCCAGGGCAGCGTCACTATCGGCGCAAACGGGCAGCGCAGCTCCTCCGGCGGCGCCGCGCTTGTCGGCGGCGCGCCGTCTGCCGGCAGGTTTAGCATATACGGCAGGCGCGACGCAAACGTTAACGTAACTATGCCCGGCGCTTTTGATATCACTCGCGCGGGCGGGGCAACGCTGAGGGTGCAAAATATCGTCCCGGGCACGGGCGTGCAGGTTTTAGGCAACGACGGCTATTATCATTTAAATATCGGCGCTACGCTGATAGTCCCGGCCGCGGCGGAAAGCGGCATATACTCCGGCATCTATTCAATAACGGCAAATTACTAGCACTCCCGCCAATAGTTTGACAAAAATAAAAAATAATGCTAAAGTTAGCACTATAGGCTGCACTTTGCCAGCTTTAAAAATACAAAACTTATCCTCGGAGGGTAACCTTAATATGTCAAAAGAAACATTAAAGATTAAGCCCTTGGGCGACAGGGTGATAGTAAGCCCCATAGAGCCTAAGGAAGTTATAAAAGGCGGCATAATAATACCGGACAGCGCCAAAGAAAAACCCATGGAAGGCGAAGTTGTGGCCGCCGGCCCCGGCGCCTTAAACAAAAAGGGCGAACGCCTGCCGATGGACGTTAAAAAAGGCGACAGAGTTTTATACGGCAAATACGGCGGCACGGAAATAACGCTTGAAGACAAAAAATATTTAATCATGCACCAGGAAGACATACTGGGCATTTTAGGCTAACCCTTACCTCTCCCTGCACGAAGGGAGAGGCCGCCGCGTCGTAGCGCAGGAAAGACGGGGCGGGCGAGGGTGAGTAAAAGTAGTAATAAAATATAGGAGACAATATCAATAGTATGGCAAAACAAATCATATTTTCGGAAGAAGCCCGCGCCAAAATGAAGGCCGGCATAGAAAAAGTAGCAAACGCTGTTAAAGTTACGCTGGGCCCCAAAGGCCGCAGCGTGGTGCTGGAGAAAAAGTTCGGCTCGCCTTTAATCATTGACGACGGCGTAACCATAGCCAAAGATATCGAGCTTGAAGATAAATTCGAAAACATGGGCGCCCAGCTTATCCGCGAAGTGGCCGCTAAAACCAACGACGTCGCAGGCGACGGCACCACCACCGCCACCGTTTTGGCCAGCGCGCTGCTTGCCGAAGGCATTAAAAACATCACCGCCGGCGCCAACCCGACCTCCGTTAAAAAAGGCATAGAAAAGGCCGTGGAAGCCGTGCGCGAAGAACTTAAAAAAATGCACAAGCCCGTTAAAACCAAGCAGGAAAAGGCGCAAATCGCCACCATATCCGCCAATGATAAGGTGATAGGCGATTTAATCGCCGAAGCCATGGATAAAGTCGGCCACGAGGGCGTTATAACCGTGGAGGAAGGCAAAACCGCCTCCACCACTTTAGACGTCGTGGAAGGCATGCAGTTTGACCGCGGTTATATTTCCCCCTACTTCGTAACAGACAGCGAGCGCATGGAATGCGTGCTGGAAGACTGCGCCATTATCTTAACCGATAAAAAAATATCGTCCATGAGCGAGCTTTTGCCGCTTTTGGAAAAAATTGTACAAAGCGGCCGCCAATTTTTAATCATCGCCGAAGATGTGGAAGGCGAGGCTTTGGCAACTTTGGTTGTCAACCGCTTGCGCGGCACGCTTAAAGGCTGCGCCGTAAAAGCCCCCGGCTTCGGCGACAGACGCAAAGAAATGCTGGCCGATATCGCGGTGCTTACCGGCGGCACGGTAATCTCCGAAGAAACGGGCCTTAAGCTGGAAAGCGCAACGCCCGAGATGCTTGGCAGCGCAAAGCGCATTATAGTTGATAAAGAAAATACAACTATCGTAAACGGCGCGGGCGATAAAAAAGCCGTCGCCGACAGGACGGCGCAAATCAGAAAGCAGATAGAGCTTTCCACCTCCGAGTACGATAAAGAAAAACTGCAGGAGCGTTTGGCCAAACTTTCCGGCGGAGTTGCCGTAATTAACGTGGGCGCCGCGACGGAAACCGAACTTAAAGCCAAAAAAGCCAAAGTGGAAGACGCCAAAAACGCTACCCGCGCCGGCGTGGAAGAAGGCCTTGTGCCCGGCGGCGGCGTAGCCTTAGCGCGCTGCGAAGCCGCTTTAGAAAAACTTACCGCCGAAGATGATGACATACAAACCGGCATTAACATCGTCAAAAAATCCTTAACCGCGCCTTTGCGCCAGATAGCCGAAAACTGCGGTTTAGACGGCTCCGTGGTGGTGGAAAAAGTTAAAAACTTAAAAGGCAACGAAGGCTACAACGCCGACACCGACAAGTACGAAGACTTGCTTAAAGCCGGCGTGGTTGACCCTGCCAAAGTGGTAAGAACCGCTTTAGAAAACGCGGCCTCCATCGCGGCGACGGTCTTATTAACCGAAGCCTTAGTGGCCGACCTGCCCGAGAAAAAAGAAGCCCCCGCCATGCCGGGCGGCATGGGTGGAATGGGCGGCATGATGTAAGGTTTTGATTGTCGCTCTATATTTACTTTAGCCAAAAGCCCCGCTGACAAACAGCGGGGCTTTTTTCGGCCGCTAATCATTTTTTACCCCTCCATTAAGATAATCCCCCCGCTATCAGGCCCCCGCCCCTCCCCCCTCGTCGTCATGGGGGCCGCCTCCTCCCTCGCCGTCATTGCGAGGGCGCCGTATAACGCGCTGATAAGCGCGTTGCCCGCGGCAATCCAGTCGTTGCCTTTGTAGTTACCCTTTCCACGAGCGCGAATGTATCCGCGTAAGTCTTTCGGCAGGGAAGGTTTTCGGCTCATGACGCCGCCAAAGACTTTAAGGCCATATATATAATAACAGCACCAATAAGAACGAGGATTGCCGCGGCCGCAGGTACGCGGCCTCGCAACGACGGGCGTCTGGAAGACGCCGCCCGTAGAATACCGAC
>JAISVV010000130.1 GCA_031271365.1 Elusimicrobiota bacterium
GTTATGCAATACCGCCCGCTGGACAGAAAAGGAGTATCGGACATTTAATGCTTACCTACGACGAACAACTGGCCTGGATAAAAATAAACGCCTTCAGCTATCTGCGCGCGGACTGGCTTGATAATTTATTTGACATCTTTAAAACCGGCGCGGAAATTTTAAAACAAGACGCGCATACGCTAAGCGAAGAAAGCAAAATCTCCCTGCAAACCGCGCAAAATTTTTTAAAACTTACCGCCGCTTTAGACGCCGAGCGCGAAATGGAGCGCACCCAAAAAGCCGGCGGCAAAATAGTTTTTAAAGGCCACAGCGGCTACCCGCAGGCTTTACTTGATATCAAAGAGCCGCCGCTGGCGCTGTATATCCGCGGCAGTATAGACGAGGATAACGCCGTCCCCGTAGCCATAGTAGGCACGCGCAAAATAACGCCTTACGGCCGCCGCGCCGCCAGCCAGTTAGCGCAGGATTTAGTTTCAACGGGCGTAACCTTGGTAAGCGGCCTTGCCCGCGGCATAGACAGCTGCGCCCACGCCGCCAGCGTGCGCGCCGGCCGGCCCACATGGGCGTTAATCGGCACCGGCATAGGCCGCTGTTATCCGGCTGAAAACCGCGAGCTTGCCATAGGCGTTTTAGACAACGGCGGCGCAATAATTTCGGAGCTGCCCTTCGACGCCGCGCCATTGGCGCCGCATTTTCCAAGGCGCAACAGGCTTATTGCGGGGCTGTCCAAAGTAGTTTGCGTAATAGAGGGCGAGGCCAAATCCGGCGCGCTGATTACCGCTAAGATGGCCTTAGAGCAAGGCAAAGACGTGCTTGCCGTGCCCGGCCCCATAGACAGCCCGCAAAGCGCGGGCACCAACAGGCTTATTAAAGACGGCGCGGCCATGATAACAAGCGCGCTGGATATAATAGACGCTTTGCCCTTAGATTGCAAAGTAAAACTTAACACAAAAAATTTAGAAGCCGGCATAGACGCGCCGCAGGAAGGCTTCAGCGCGCAGGAAAAACTTATGCTTGAGGCAATAGGCGAAGGCAGCAAAACGATAGACGATATCGCGCTTATAATAAAAAGCGACATAAGCGAAATCGCGGGCATACTCTTTACCTTAGAAGTAAGCGGCGCAGTAATGTGCCAAGACGGCAAATACAGCAAAAGGAAAATTTAAACCCGCGCACGCCCGTCACTGCTCACATCGGGGCATACGGGCCCCGGGGTGAAGCAATCCGGGTAAAACGGGTGCAGTAGAGTGAAAAAGTACAAAAATTTTTATAACCTGGATTGCCGCGTCGCCGCGCTTCTGGCAATGACGGCACAGGGCAAAATCTTTAAAACAAACAAAGGAAATAACCAACATGGCTACAAAAGCAATTAAAACGGAACAAAAATCCACGGGCAAAACTTTAGTTATAGTAGAGTCGCCCACAAAACAAAAAACCATAAGTAAAATATTGGGGCCTTCTTATATAGTACGCAGTTCTTTCGGCCACGTGCGGGATTTGCCCTCGCGCGAAATCGGCGTGGACGAAAAGCATGATTTCAAACCGACCTACGTCGCCAGCGGCAAGCCCAAAATTATAGCCGAGCTTAAAGACGCCGTCAAAAAAGCCGACGCCGTCTATCTCGCCACCGACCCTGACCGCGAGGGCGAAGCCATAGCCTGGCATTTGCAAGAGCTTTTAAAACTAAAGCCGGAAAGTACGCGCCGCATCTATTTCCACGAAATCACGCCAAGCGCCGTCAAAGAATCTTTTGAGCACGCCCGCGGCATAGACCATAATTTAGTAGACGCCCAGCAAGCCCGCCGCGTGCTGGACAGGCTTGTAGGCTATAAACTCTCGCCGCTTTTGTGGCGCAAAATAACCAGCGGTTTAAGCGCGGGGCGCGTGCAATCCGTGGCCGTGCGCCTGCTTGCCGAGCGCGCGCGGGAAATTGCCGATTTTAAAGACGAGGACTACTGGTCCGTCAAAGCCAAGGTGGAAAAAGAGGGCACGCCGCCGCCTTTTGCAGCGCGCATTATAAAGTGGGAAGGTAAAAATACAGAGCAAACCACCACCTACAAACTCTTTGCCGAAGATTATAAAGTTAAAACAACTATTTTTAAGGACGACGCCTCTTTAGCGCCGGTAAACGCGCTGCTGCGCCAAGGCCCATTAAAAGTAGAAAAGGTAGAAAAAAAGGAAGTTAAACAAAAACCGCGCCCGCCGTTTATCACCAGCTCCATGCAGCAGGACGCGTATAATAAGATAGGTTTCTCGTCCCAAAAAACCATGCAGACGGCGCAAGGCTTGTACGAAGGCGTTGAAATAGGCGGCGAGGTCGTCGGTTTAATTACGTATATGAGGACGGATTCTTTTAACGTTTCTTCCGTCATGCAAAGCCAAACGCAAAAGTTTATTAAAGAAAAGTACGGCCCAGCCTTTGCCCCCGCCGCCGCGCCGGTTTACAAAAGCAAAGTAAAAGGCGCGCAGGAGGCGCACGAATCTATCCACCCCACCGACGTGTACCGCACGCCGCAAAGCGTTAAAAATTACCTCTCGGCGGACCAGTATAAATTATACGAGCTTATCTGGCTGCGCTTTGTAGCCTCGCAGATGGCCGAGGCGGTGTTTAACACGGTTGCCGTAGATATCTGCGCCGGCAGCGCGGATAAATGCCTGCTGCGCGCCAACGGCCGCACGGTAAAGTTTGAGGGCTACCTCAGCGTCTATAAAGACGAGGAAGAAGACGACAACGCCGAGCAGGAAGAAGGCCAGGCCTTACTGCCCGCGCTTATAGAAGGCGACTTATTAAAACTGCAAGACATCATAACCAAAGCGCACAAAACCAGCCCGCCGCCAAACTATAACGAAGCCAGCCTAATTAAAACGCTGGAGCGCCACGGCATAGGCCGCCCGTCCACCTACGCGCCGACGATAAAAAATATCT
>JAISVV010000014.1 GCA_031271365.1 Elusimicrobiota bacterium
TTTCCTGGATACTGGAAGACAATAAAGCCATAATTTCCGTGATGGAAGAAGCCGGCTGCCGCAAAACCAAATCTTACAGAATTTATGAAAAGGATTTATAAACTAACCGCGCCTTTGGCGGCATGGCCGGCGCTGCCTTTTTTGTTTCTTTTTATTTTAGCGCTGCTTTTGCATATAAACCTGCCCGTAATCTACGACGATGTAGCCCCGCCCGCGGCAAGCCTTAAACAAGTTTATTTTAACTGGTCTTCGCGCCTGATAATTTATGCGGCGGGCGCGTTTTTTTTAAAGCATAAAATACTTTGGGCGCTTGCCGACGCCGCCGTTCTTACCGCAGCCGCCGCGCTTATATCTTATTTGTTTGCCGATATTAAACGGCGCAAATATAATTTCTTCGCCTGCGCGCTGGTTTTGGTTTATCCTTTCTACCATATGGGCAGCGCGGGTTATATTTCTACCACGGTGGTCTATCTGTGGTCGCTTACAGCCGCTCTGGCGGCCTTAGCGCCGCTTAAAAACAATAATACCGCGCCCGCGCTGCGCGCGCTTTATATGGCCGCAGCCTTATACGCGGCCAATTTAGAGCAAACGGCCGTAATTTTGTTTATCGCCTACGCCGTCTTTATATTCAGGCGCAAAGCGTATAAATCTTTCCCCGCCGCGCAGGCCGCGCTGGTTTTGGCAAGTTTAGTTTTTATTTTAACCTGCCCGGGCAACTGGGCGCGCCTTGCGGCCGAAGCGCCCAGAATGCATGGCTTTTTTGAAGCCGCGCCGACAGCCGCTTTACAAACCGCCGCTGCCGCCGCGCTGGGCCATTTTATTTACAGGCCTAATTTTACTTTCCTTTTATTTTCGGCTTTGCTGGCCGCGGCGGCAAAAACAAACAAAGCGGCTTTTGCGCCGCTGGCCGCCGTTTTATTGTTTGGTTTTTTAGGCGCGGCCGGAGTTGCCGTACCGCTGCGCGGCGCGCCGGGCAGCCCTGCGGGTTTGGCGGTGTTGTTTATTGCGGCGGCCTGCGTATGCGCGGGGCTTTTTAGCGCGTTTGCGCAGCGCAAAAAAGCGCTGCTTTGTATTTTTATTTTGGGCCTCGGGCTTGCGGGCAAGCTGGTTTTAGCGGCCTCGCCTACGGTGCTGGCCTCTTCAAACCGCACTTATATTTTTGCGCATTTTGCTTTTTTGATATGCTCTCTTATGCTCTTTGCCGAGCTTGATAAAACACGCCGCCCTTTAAAACCATTTTACGCGCTTTTATGTCTGTGCGTGGGCGCAAGCCTTAGCATGACGTGCGTCTACAATTACACAAAATATCTGCAGCAAAAAAACAGCGCCGCCTACGCCCGGGCGCGCGTTTTGATAGAAAAAATCGGGATTAATTAAAGGTTAAGTTTTAAATGTTCCTTCCAGCCGCTGTTTGTAGCGGCCTTCCATATCGGCAAGGGCAAGCAGTCTGTCCTCTATATCCGGGTGCGAATCAAACCAGCCGAAAACATAGCCGAAATAATCCTCTTTCTCCGGCCGTTCGGCCGGCAGTATGCACATATTGGAAAGCAGCGGCTGGTTTTCAATAGTTTCTATACGGGTGCCGTGCCCGCGCATTTTTTCCAGCGCGGACAGAAGAGCCAGCGGGTTTCTTGTTATCAAAGCCGCGCCGGCGTCCGAGGTAAAAACGCGCGCCCTTGAGATTAAAATCTGTACCGCGGGCGCAATAATCAGCCCGTAAAAAATAAGCGTTAAACTTATTATCCACCCCCAAAGCCCGCGCCCTATCTTAATGCGCGAAAACGGCAGCAGCGCAGAAATCATCACTATGCCGTAAACAAAAGAAATACCCGTGGTTGTCATTAAAATTTCCCGGTTGCCGATATTGTACATTTGGTACGCCAAAACGGCCTCAAGCTCGCTTTTGTTTAAAATTTTAAGCGCGCCCTCGGTTATTATTATACAGGCGTCTTTCGGGCCGCGGCCAAGGCTGTAAAGATTGGCGCTTTCATCGGGGGCGACATAAACCTCCGGCGCGGGTAAACCCGCGGCGATTGCGCTTACCTCAACCATTGAAACCAACTGCGGATGCGTTTTTTTGGTAGCCTCCCGCGCGTGCGGCGAAGTGTAGGAAAAGATAAGCTCGTCTCCAAAGAAAAAACTTATTACAAGCATAATAGAACAAAAACCCAAAACGCCCGTTAAGACATATAAAAAACCTTCATTAAGCCAATAATTAAAAGGCTGGCTTTGAAGCTCGTAAAAAATACTGATATGAACCCAGTTTAAAACACGAATTATAAGCGGATTACTAACATCGTAGAGCATAGACAAAACCAAAAAAAACACAAGCCCGGTGCTTATAAGCAAAAGCACGGGATAAAAAGCCACCGCAGTCAACGTGCGCAATTTATTAGCGCCGATATGGTCGTATATAGTCATAAGATAAAGAATATAAAAAAAACGCCCCCCAATCAAGAAACCCCGCAAGGCTGCTTCTTCGCCGCAACAAAATAACCCAACCCCCCCTTGGCCTAATTTTTATACCAAGTAATGTTGTTGGTATGCGGTATTAAGTTATGTGGTCTAGTGGTCTATATGTATATATCCTTTGTATATACATAAAGGTCATTGCGAGGGCGCCGTATAATGCGCCGTAAGGCGCATTGCCCGCGGCAATCTTCCTTTTTCTGCAGTAAGACTTTAATATGAAGATTGCCGCGGGCCCTGGCGGCCCTCGCAATGACTTTATTAATAAGACCGCGCTCAAAGAGCCGCGTCCAAGCCGTGTCCTGTTGTGTTATTGTCGTTGTAGTTGTTGTTGCCGTTGTTGTGTAGTTGCCGTACCCATCCTGGCAGGGAAGGTTTCTCGG
>JAISVV010000171.1 GCA_031271365.1 Elusimicrobiota bacterium
AAGCTCGTGTATAAAAATAACAAGGCCCAGCGCAAAGCCGATACCGACGACAGAAAGCAGCGTGCCCGGGCTAAGAAGCCACAAAATTTTATCCCACAAACCGGCCAAAAGGTTAGTCAACATTTTAATAAATCTCCATTACTGATGATATTTACCATTATATTAAATATTAAGACGCCCGCGCATAACCACGCCAGCATAACACCATAAATCCCCCCTTTTGCAGATTTGTGACCGGGTACTAAATCTGCAAAATGGGGGGAGGGTGGTAGGGTGGGGGATGAAAAAGCCCCTTGTTGGAGGGGCTTTTTGATGGATTGATTTTTAATCCGATACCTTTTTCAATTTGCGTTAATTCGTTAATCAGATATTGGTTTTTTGCTTTTGTTGATTACCCAGCCCAGTATCGCTAAAAGCGCAATTACCACGCACCAGCCTATTGCCGATAATGAAGTGTATTCGTTATTATAGGTAACGATTATCGGCGCAACTATTACGGCCACCATGTTTACCACTTTTATCATGGGGTTTAAGGCGGGGCCGGCCGTGTCTTTAAGCGGGTCGCCCACGGTGTCGCCTACCACGCTGGCTTTGTGCCGCTCTGACCCTTTGCCGGTATTTGCGGCCGGGTCGGAGGGTTCGTCCTCCACCAGTTTTTTGGCGTTATCCCACGCGCCGCCGGCGTTGGACATAAACACCGCCAGCAGCTGGCCGGACACTATAATGCCCGCCAAAAAGCCGCCTAAAGCCTCAACGCCCAAAGCAAGCCCTACCAGCACCGGCGAAACTATGCCCAGCAAGGCCAAAGTAATAAGTTCCTTCTGCGCGGCTATGGTGGAAATGGAAACCACATTGCCGTAATTAGGCTGCGCTTTACCCTCTAAAATGCCGGTTTTAAACTGCTTTCTAACCTCCAGCACGATTAAGGAAGCCGCCCGCCTTACCGCGTTAATGGCAAAGGAGGAAAACAGCCACGGCACCGCCGCGCCTATGAGCATACCCACAAACACCGCCGGGTTGGAAACAACTATGCCGATATCTTTAAGCAGCGTTAAAGCCTGGTCTAACCCTTGCTCCGCCCAGGCGGCGTTTAAAGCCGTCTGCACATTGCTGACGTCAACCATGTAAGAGCCGAATAAAGACACCGCCGCAATAACCGCCGAGCCTATGGCAACGCCTTTTGTAATGGCTTTGGTGGTGTTGCCCACGCCGTCTAAATCGGCCATAATCTGGCGGGCTTTTTTTGTTTCCGCGTCGGTTTTGCCGTGCCAGGCCATCTCGCCGACGCCGTTGGCGTTATCGGCAATAGGGCCAAAGGAATCCATAGCCACGTTATTGCCCGTTAAGGTAAGCATGCCTATGCCCGTCATGGCCACGCCGTAGAGTATAAAGTTAACTTTTTCCACCGCGTTAAGGCCGTCTATCGAGCCGAATATCAATACCGAAGAGAAAATAGACAGCGCGATAATAAGTATAGACCAAACCGAAGACTCCAGCCCCACCGCAAACCCGCTTAATATAGTGGTTGCAACGCCGGTGTCGGTTGATTTTTTAACCTCCAAAACGGGCGCGCCCGTGGTGCCGGTAAAGTGCTCGGTAATGCGGTCTATGGCCATGGCCAAAAGCACGCCTATGGATACCGCCGCAAAAGGCCGCCACCAGCCGCCGGGCACGTCTTTAAGGTAAAAATACCCCAAGGCCGCAAACAGCGCGATAGAGATAACCGCCGACGTTAAATAGCCCCTGAAAATGGCTTTCATGGCGTCGCCGCGGCCCTTATTGTCGCTGACGGCGTAAGTGCCGATAATGGAGCAAAAAACGCCTATGCCGCGCACTAAAAGCGGGTAAACTATCCACTCGTAGTGGCCGGTAAAATGCCAAAGCGCAAGGCCCAAAATTAAGCCGGAAACTATGGTAACCTCGTAGCTTTCAAAAATATCGGCGGCCATGCCGGCGCAGTCGCCCACATTGTCGCCGACTAAGTCGGCCACTACGGCGGGGTTGCGGGGGTCGTCTTCGGGGATATCGTTTTCCACTTTACCCACCAAATCCGCGCCTACGTCGGCCGCTTTGGTGTAAATGCCGCCGCCTACCCTCATAAATAAAGCTATAAGCGTGCCGCCGAAGCCAAAGCCAAGTAAAGCGTCGGGCGCGGCAATGCCGAAGATGATAAAAATAAGCGTGCCGCCCAAAAGGCCCAGGCCGTCGGTAAGCATACCCGTGCAGGTGCCGCTGCGGTAGGCGATTTTTAAAGCCTCGCCAAAGCTGCGCTTGCTGGCCGCGGTAACGCGCACGTTAGCCGCAACGGCAATGCGCATGCCTATCTGGCCCACGAGTAAAGAAAATACCGAGCCCAAAATAAACGCCCCGGCGCGGCCAAAAGCGATAATAAGTTTTATTGTGCCGGGCTCGTAGCCTTTAAAGCGTTCCATGGCTTCGGCCGTTACGGGCACTATGTAAACCGATAAAAATAAACAAACGGTTAAAACAACAATCATCGGCACTATCGTTTTAAGCTGTTTGTTTAAGTAGGCGTTGGCGCCTTCCCTGATGGCGTTCCACACGCGCATCATATTTTCGTCCCCGGTGGGGTGGGCTTTAACCTGATTCCATAAAAATAAAGTGTATAAAAGCCCTACTATTGCAATAGCAACCACCCCGAAAAGGGCGTATTGCTCGTAGATATGCAAGCCTGCTATGCCATACCACATATATGTGTCGTACCTCCAAGGTTTAAGAGTTTATGTATGCATAATTGTACAATATCGCGGCCAAAATGTGTACCCGCGCCCGGCAAGCGGCTATTGTAATTACAAAAATTTGTGTTATAATTAAGATATAGGATATCAGTAACTTTGCCCTGCTTCCATCTATAATTATTAATAAGAGGTATAAAGATTATGCCTAATCCCAAAATAAAATCCCGCAGAGGCTTTACGCTGAGCGAAGTGCTGGTAGTGGTTGTCATGATCGCAATCATGGCCGCCGTTGCCACGCCGTTGTACACTAAATCCATCAAACGCAGCCGCGCGAGCGACGCGCTTTCGGTGTTAGCTTTGGCTTCGGCCAAGCAGGAGGCTTATTTTATCGAGCACGGCCGCCCTGCCCAAAAGTTTCAGGAGCTTGCGGTGCCTGTTCAGGGTTTGACGGGCGATACTTCCGTGGCGTTGGATAACTTTACCTATCAAATGCAAGGCAATTGTTTTGCCGCCGCCCGCCCCGCGGATAATTATACCCTTTACAAAAACTATATAACCAAAAAAGAATCGTGTTCCGGCGCCGGCTGCTCGGTGCTGGAGGGGCTTATTCCCTCCGACGTTGAAGGCGTTTGTTCTGAAGGCGATTCCAGCATTATAGACGATAGCGGCGCCGGCGGCGCCTTGGCGGAAAGGCCGGATGACGAAACCGGCGGCTGCCGCAATCCCAATCAGGTATACAACCCTGTTACCAAAGAATGCCAATGGCGCCCTTGCGCCGACGGTAGCACGCCCAATCCTATAAACGGCGCGTGCACTTGCTCAAATACCTGCAACCCCCCCTTTAAGAACAACAACTCTTGTGAATGCGTATGCCCGACGGACAGGCCTTACCAATACGACGGGACTTGTAATAAATGTTTAAGCGGCTACAAACAATCTACCGACGGGATATGCCGGCAAGACCCTAACAGATGCGCCCCCGGTACTACTGCACCAGAGGAGTGCGGTAACGGCGGCAAAAGAGTTTGTTTACAAGGCGGTTGGTGGTCAGACTGCTATGAGCCTTCGCCTGTCTGTACAAGTTCCTGCAAACCCGGTACGATACGTAAAAGCGGCAGCGGCAGCAGTGTTACCGAAGTAGTTTTTAACTGGGATGCCTGCGATTGGCTGACGAAACCCGGCGGCGGTGGCGGCGGCGGCCTTGTGACTGACCCTATTTGCCAAGTTGGATACGAGCTGGTGAATGGCACGTGCGTGCTAAAAGGAACGGACGGGTGCAACAAAAGGTGTGAAAGAGAAGGGCAGTCTTGCTCGACTGGAGAGAGAGGCCCCGGCACATGGGTTACCAGTGACACTAACGGCGGTTGCTGTTGTGATCCGACGGACCACACACAACCTCAGTGCAGGCACGCTTGCCTTATTGCTGCAGATTATATTCCATAAATCTGTTTAATCTTTTTACCAAAACGCTCCGCCCGAAAGGGCGGGGCGTTTTGTTTTTACGCCGTCATTAAAAAACCGCTGGCCTGCCGCCCGTTAAAATAGTACAATGAAAGTAAATAAAACACGTAGTACCAACGGAGGAAGGTATATGGTTAAAATAGGTATTAACGGCTTTGGCCGCATAGGCCGCCTGGTGTTCAGAGCGGCGGTAAAACGCAGCGACGTAGAAATAGTCGGCATTAACGATTTGGGGGAAGTGGATTATTTAGCCTATATGTTAAAGTACGACACCGTGCACGGCAAATTTGACGGCACGATAGAGGCGGATAAAGCCAGCAGCACTTTGATAGTAAACGGCAAAAAAATACGCGTTACCGCCGAAAAGGACCCTGCCAACCTTAAATGGAACGAAGTCGGCGCGGATTACGTGGCCGAATGCACGGGCCTGTTTTTAACCAAAGAAAAGGCCGAAGGCCACCTTAAAGCCGGCGCGAAGTATGTGGTAATGTCCGGCCCGTCTAAAGACGATACGCCTATGTATGTCTTCGGCGTAAACAATAAAAACTATAAGCCGGGCACGCAGATAATATCCACCGCCTCCTGCACAACCAACTGCCTGGCGCCCATAGCCAAAATTTTAAACGATAAATGGGGCATTAAAGACGGCCTTATGACCACCGTGCACGCCATCACCGCCACGCAAAAAACCGTTGACGGGCCTTCCGCCAAAGATTGGCGCGGCGGCAGGGCGGCCTCGGCAAATATTATACCTTCTTCCACGGGCGCGGCAAAAGCCGTGGGCAAAGTGCTGCCGGAACTTAACGGCAAGTTAACGGGTATGTCCTTCCGCGTGCCGACGGTGGACGTCTCCGTGGTGGACCTTACCGTCACCTTAGAAAAGCCCGCCAAGTACGAAGATATTTGCAAAGAGATGAAAGCCCAAAGCCAGGGCGCTTTTAAAGGCATTTTGGGCTATACCGAAGACGCGGTGGTCTCCTCGGACTTTATCGGCGATACGCATACTTCTATCTTTGACGCCGCCGCGGGCATCTCGCTTACGGACACTTTTGTAAAAGTTGTCTCCTGGTATGTTA
>JAISVV010000004.1 GCA_031271365.1 Elusimicrobiota bacterium
CCGAAAAACTTACGGCGGAAAAGGCCGAAAACGCGGCAAGTTCGCTTTTAAAAATAGCCTCTTCCAAGGAAGAAGGCGTGGCCGTGATAAAAGTGCGCGGCGCGATAGAAGAAGGCACCGACACCGGCTTCAGCGCGCGGCAAAGCGCGTCCGCGGTTGCGCGGCGCATAAGGACTTTGGCCGAGCGCAAAGAAGTTAAAGGCCTTCTTTTAGATATCAACTCGCCCGGCGGCACTGTGGGCGCGGTGCAGGATATACACAACGCGGTTTTGTATTTTAAAAGCAAACAAAAACCGGTTGTCGCTTTGTTTAGGGACGTGGCCGCAAGCGGCGGTTTTTATATCGCAATGGGCGCCGATAAAGTTATAGCCCAGCCGGGCACGATGACGGGCTCTATAGGCGTTATAATGAACGCCGGCAACTTTGAAGGCCTGCTGGAAAAGGTGGGCATTAAATTTATGCCGATAAAATCGGGCAAACATAAAGACATGGGCGCTTTCTACCGCCCCAGGACCGAGGAAGAAACCGCCCTGCTGCAAGAGATGATAGAAGACACCTACATGCAGTTTTTTAACGCCGTTAAAACCGGCCGGCCCAATATAGACGAAAGCAGCTTAAGAGTATACGCCGACGGCCGCATCTTTACAGGAGAGCGCGCCAAAGCCGTCGGCCTTATAGACGACTTGGGCGGCGAGGAAAAGGCTAAAGAATATCTTTCGCAGCTTACCGGCATAAAAGACGTTAAACTTTTGGGCCTGCGCGCCAGCAATGTGATGGATTTGTTTTTGCTAGCGCCCGCCAGCCTGGAAAATAAGATGTCGCTCTCTAAAATGGAAGAACTTGCCACCCCCAAAGTGGCCTATCTGTGGACGATATAGGAGCGCGCCATGACAGTTTTTAATAATTTGCTGGAAATCGCCCAAAACCCAAGCGCGCAGATAAACAAAATCATGCAGGAGCGCCGGCTGCCGCTGGCCTTACTGGGTTATTTTACGGGCGCTTTAAGCGTGGTTATGGCAAGCTCTCTTGCGCAAGGCCTGCTTCATGGCAAAAGTTTTTTTGTGTTTAGCGTTATTTTTGTGCTGGGCCTTAACTTGTGCCTGGGCTTCTTTTTAGCGTCAAGCGCGCATTTGCTTTTAGAGCTTACCACGGGTAAAGGCCGCGCCGCGGGTTTGTTTGTGCTTATCGGCCTGTCGGAATTTGCTAAAACCTTGCTGGTGGCTTTTGCTCTTATAGCGCGCGCTTTGCCCGCGGCGGAGCCTTTCGGGCCGCTTGTTACGCTGCTGGCTTTGCTGCTGCAGCTTTTCTTTATTTTATTTTTAATGCAAAAGGCTTACGGGCTGGGTAAAATAAAAACGTTTTTTGCGCTGGCGGCTTCTTTGGCGCCGGCTTTTATCAGTATGTTTTTGATAGCCGGGTTTGTGATAATAGTATTTTTAAAAGCCGTGATTAAACTTTTTTCTTAGATGAAAAACTTGGTTTCCGTAAAAGAAATGCGGGATTACGAGTCGGCGCTTTTTGCCAAAGGCATAAGCGCCGATATTGTTATGGAAAACGCCGGCCGCCTTTGCGCGCAGGAGCTTATTAACGCTTACTTTAACGACGGCCAAACCGGGCAGGTAAGCGTTTTTTGCGGCCCGGGCAATAACGGCGGCGACGGCCTTGTCCTGGCGCGCTGCCTGCTGGAAAACCGCATCGCGGCCGTTTGCTACATAATGCGCCCGCGCGGCGAGTATAAGCCGCTGGTTTTAAAAAATATCAAGCGCGCGTTTGTTTGTGGGCTTTCCGTAAAAGAAGTGGAAAGCGTGAAAGACGTTAAAGCCGCCATTGAAAAAAGTTTTATTGCCGTTGACGCCGTTTTAGGCCTTGGCGCCGCGCCCGAAACCAGCCCGTTTTTGGAAGATTTATGCGCCGCCATAAATACCTGCAAAACAGTTATAAGCATTGACGGCCCGACGGGCGTTGACATGGACAGCGGCAAGCCGTACCTTAAAAACGCCGTTAAAGCAACGCAGACTTATACGCTTGGTTTTATTAAAAAAGGGCTGGTTGTTGCCGCGGCAAAAGAATATACGGGCAAATTGCTTTTACTTGATATATTTAGCCAAATCGGCGGAAATTTCAAATAAATGCTGCCTTATTTGCGGCTGCCTGCTTTCCAGCGCAGGCAGCAGTTTAAGGCGCACCCAGTTGCGGGTATAGATATCTTCAAAATTAGTTTCGTCGTCGATATAATCTAATTTATTTTCTTTGATATAGGCCAAAATTTGCGCGCGCGTTATGCACAGAAAAGGGCGTATAATTTCGGTTTTGCCCAGCATTCTTTTTACCGGTATGCCCAGGAGGCCCTTTGCCTTCGTGCCGCGCAGCAGATTTAGTAAAATAGTTTCGGCATGGTCGTCAAGGTGGTGGGCAAGGGCTATTTTGGCGCATTTATTTTCTTTGGCGGCCTCTTCCAGCGCGGCGTAGCGGGCTTTGCGCGCGGCGTGTTCGGCGCTTAACTTATATTTTTTGGCAACTTCTTTTACGTTAACGTTTTTGAGGATAAAGGGCACGCCGAGTTTAAGGGCCAGGTTTTGGGCAAAAGCGGCGTCGCGCCCGGCTTGTTTGCGAAGGCCGTGGTTTACGTGGCAGGCAAAAAGTTTAAACTGCTTTTTGCGCGCCATATGCGCGGCAAAATGCAGCAAAGCCGCGGAATCCGCCCCGCCGGAAAGCCCGACAAGCGCCGCCGCTTTGGTTTTAAAAAGGCAATTTTTTTTGTCAAAAGCCAAAAGTTTTTGCCAAACGGCGGCTTTAAAGTTTAATGTTTGCATAAATAAAAGATATAATTTATCTAAGTGTTCTTTATTATAATAAATTTGTCAGGGGTATTTAATTATGACGGAACTTAAGAAAAAAATTGTCGTAATAGAAGACGAAGCCGATATACTTGAACTTTTAAACATGGTGCTTACCAACGCGGGGTATGACGTTTTCCTCTGCGATAACGGGCGCAATGCCATAGACCTTATCAGCAAAGTGCGCCCGCACCTGGTGATTTTAGACGTAATGCTGCCCGGTTTTGACGGCCAGGCTATTGTAAAAGCCATGTCCGAAAGCGATGATTTGGTGGAGACAACCGTCCTTATAACATCAGCCTTGGAAGAATCCCGCAAGATGTTTATCTCTTACCCGCAGGTGCGCGATTTTTGCATAAAACCTTTCAGGACATCGGGCTTGCTGCAAAAAGTGCGCGAGCTGATGGGCGACGCGCAAAGCGCCTAAACGCCGCGGCCCCACTGCAGGTAAAAGCCGGCAAAATTGCGCAGCAGGGCGTCGCGGAACTCGGTGATATCGGCTTCCCTTTTTATAATTTGCTTAACGCTTGCGGCTTTTATTTGCGCGCAAACCTTGTTATTGAGGTTTACGCCTATGCCTAAGGCCAGCCAGTTTAAACTCTCCTGCTGCAGCGAAGTTTCTATCAAAACCCCCGCTATTTTTTTGTAAACCCCGTTTTGCAAAGCCAGCACGTCGTTGGGCAGCTTTATTTTGGTTTTTACGCCGTAAAGCTCCCGCAGCGTTTTGGCCACCGCCATGCCGGTTTTTACGCTTAAAGCCGCCGTGTTTTTAACCTGTCTGTCCGGGCGCAAAATAAGGCTGATGTACAAACCGCCCGCCTGCGCGTCCCACCCGCGCTCAAAGCGGCCGCGGCCGTTGGTTTGGCTTTTTGCCTGCACAAGCACATTGCCTTCCTCAAGCGTTTGGGCAAGTTCTTTGGCGATATCCTGGGTGGAGGTTACTTCGTCCAGTTCTATAATGCGGTTTAGTTCAAATTTAAATTGCATAAATTATTTACCTTTCTTTTTCTTTGCGGTTTTTTGCTCGGGCAGAACCATGTCTTTAAGCTCAAAAAGCCTGTCGCGCAGCTGCGCGGCAAGCTCAAAGTTAAGATTGTCTGCGGCGGCCGACATTTGTTTTTCCAAATCTCTTATCAAAGCCGGTATGTTTTTGGCTTTGGGCAGCACGTCCTGCAAAGTGTGTATAACGCTAAGGCCGCCGGATTTTGTTCTGTCTTTAAATTCTTTTAATTCCACTTCGGCTTTTTGTATTGTTTTGGGTTTGATATTATGCGCTTTGTTATAGGCCTCTTGTATGCCGCGGCGGCGGTCCATTTCGGCCAGGGCGTATTCTATGGAGGGCGTTTTCCTTTGGGCATACAAAACCACCTCGCCTTCTACGTTGCGCGCGGCGCGCCCGGAGATTTGTATAAGCGTGGTGGAATTGCGTAAAAAGCCTTCGTTATCGGCGTCTAAAATGGCTACAAGGCCCACTTGCGGGATATCAATGCCCTCGCGCAGCAGATTAATGCCCACTAAAACGTCAAAGCCGCCTTGCGTGAACTCTTTTAAAATATCAATCCTCTCCAGCGCGTCTATGTCGGAGTGCAAATAACGCGCCTTAACGCCCTTTTCCAGCAGGAAACTTGATAAATCCTCTGCCGTTTTTTTGGTTAAAGCCAAAACCAGAGAGCGTTGTTTTTGTTTGGTTTTCTCTAAAATGCGCTGCAGTAAATCGTGTATTTGGCCTTCTGTGGGGCGCAGGATTACGGGCGGGTCCACCAGGCCGGTGGGGCGGATAATTTGCTCCACTATATTGTTTTGAGATTCGGTTAACTCATACGGCCCCGGCGTGGCGGAGACAAAAACCGCGCTTGGCAGCAGGCTTTCCCACTCGTCAAATTTAAGCGGGCGGTTATCTAGAGCGCTTGGCAGACGGAAACCGAAATCTATCAGCATTTGCTTGCGCGCCTTATCGCCGTTATACATGCCGCGTATCTGCGGCACGGCTACGTGCGATTCGTCTACAATCACCATAAAATCTTTGTAGCGTTTAAAGTAATCAAACAAACAATGCGGGCGGCTGCCCGGCGTGCGGCGTTCCAATTGGCGGGAATAATTTTCTATCCCGGAGCAAAAACCGGTTTGGCGCAGCATTTCCAAGTCGTAATTAGTGCGCTGTTTTATGCGGTGCGCCTCCAGCGGTTTGCCGGCGTCTTCGAAGAATTTAACCTGCAGGTCGCGCTCGGCGGCGATATTTTGCAAAGCGTCTTCAAAGCCTTCTTCGGCCGATACAAACTGCTTGGCGGGCGACACCCAAACCTCGGCCAGTTCGTTGATAACGTCGCCGGTGACGGGGTGGATTTCCTGTATTTCTTTAATGGTTTTGCCTTCTATATTAACGCGCAAAGCGTTTTGCGAATACGGCGGGAAAATATCTATATGCGCCCCGCGCACACGGAAGTTTTTTTCAGCAAAGTCCATATCGCTTCTTTCGTACAAAATTTTGATGAGGTGCGCGGTAAGCTCTGTGCGCGTAAGCATTTCGCCGCGTTTTAGGCGTATGCGCAGCTTTTGAAAGTTCTCCGGCGAGCCGATATTGTATATGCTGGAAACCGAGGCCACCACAATAGTGTCCTTGCGCGTTAGAAGCGAGTTGGTTGCTTTAAGGCGCAGCTTTTCTATGTGGTCGTTTATGGAGGCGTCCTTTTCTATATAAGAATCGGTTTGGGGGATATAGGCTTCCGGCTGGTAATAATCGTAGTAGGAGATAAAAAACTCAACCGCGTTATGGGGGAAGAACTGCTTAAACTCGCTGTAAAGCTGCGCGGCTAAAACTTTGTTGGGCGACATTATCAAAGCCGGCATATTAAGCCGCTCTATAACATTTGCCATGGTAAACGTTTTGCCCGAGCCCGTTACGCCCAGCAAGGCAGAGCGTTTGCGGCCCTCTTGTATATTTTGGACAAGCCGGTCTATGGCTTTGGGCTGGTCGCCCGCGGGGGAAAAGGGGGAAACAAGTTTAAACCTGTCCATAACTACCCCGCAATAGGGGCGTTATGCGTAAAGGCGGGGTTTAAGACGCCGGGGATAATTTGGTCCACGCCGTTTATTACAAATTGCACGGCAATGGCGCAAAGTAAAAGCCCCATGGTGCGCGTTACTATCTGCATGCCGTTTTTACCCAGTATTTGCAGCATCAGGCGGGAAAAATAAAGCTCCGTGCCGATAAGAGTGCATACGGCGGCCAGCGATAGAATCATAAAAAAGTTGGTTAAAAACCCCTGGGCCTGCTGCGAATATAAAATAACGGTTGTTATCGCGCCCGGCCCCATAAAAATGGGCAGCGCCACGGGCACTATAATATCGCTTAGTTTGGTGTAGGCTTCTTTAAAAGAGTTTTTGCCGCTTGCGGGTTCTTTATCATCTTGCCCGCCTTTAGGTTTGCCGCTTAACATGTGGATGCCAAGGCGCATAATCAAAATACCGCCGGCTATCCTGAAAGCGGGTATTGTTATGCCGAAAAGTTTTAAGAAAGGTTCGCCCGTAAAA
>JAISVV010000020.1 GCA_031271365.1 Elusimicrobiota bacterium
TCATTAATGCCAAACTTTCTGGCGATGGAAGAGCGCACCTGGCGCATATCAAGCGTCTGGCCTTCTATTTGGTTTGATTTTAAGATTTCTTCCGTCATGGTTTGCAGCAAGGCTTCGTCTTTTATCTTAAAGCCCAAACTTTGCATTTTACCAAGCAGCAGCCCCTGCTCTAGCTTAACTTTGGCAAGCAGGTTTAAAATTGCGGTTTTATCCCAAGTAAAATGCGGCCAGTTTTTATTCTGATAAATATACATAGGTTCATTATAGCATATTCTCCGCATTTTTTGCGGAGATTGTGCGGAAATTAGAATATTATCTGTTTTATTATATAATCTAGAGTATGAAAACCATACAAACGGATTGTTTGATTGTTGGCAGCGGGATAGCGGGCTCGCTGTACGCTTATATTGCGGCTAAAGCGGGCTTAAACTGCGTTTTGCTGACTTCCGGCGAGCTTACCGACAGCAACAGCGGCCTTGCCCAGGGCGGCATTGTCTACGAAGATAAACCCGATTTTAAAGCTTTGCTGCGCGACGTGCAGGAAGCCGGCCGCCACATTTGCAACGACCGGGCCGTTTTAGAACTTTCCAAAGAAGGCTTTAAAGATATAGAAGAATATTTTTTAAAAACCTTTAAAACATCTTTTGACCGCGACGCAGGCGGCCGCCTTAAATTTACCAAAGAAGGCGCGCACGGCAAGCGGCGCATTATCTACAGCAAGGATACCACCGGCGACGCCATGGTTAAAGCCATGCAGGCGCAGTTTAAAAAATTTAAAAACCTTAAAATAATGCCTTATTGCACTGCGGTGGATTTGCTGACGCTGTCGCATTCGTCGCAAAACCAAAAAGATATCTATAAGCCGCTTACCTGCTACGGCGCTTATGTTTTAGACGTTAAAAAACAGCGGGTTTTTGCGGTGCAGGCCAAAAAAACCATTTTAGCCACCGGCGGCGTCGGGCAGGTGTACGAGCATACCACAAACTCGCTTAACGCTTACGGCCACGGCATTGCCATGGCTTACCGCATAGGCGCGCGCGTTATTAATATGGAATACACCCAGTTTCACCCGACGGTGCTGGCAAAAGGCCACACCGCGCTGATATCAGAGGCCGTGCGCGGCGAGGGCGCTGTTTTGCGCGGCAAAAACGGCGTTGCGTTTATGGGGCGTTATCACAAACTTAAAGATTTGGCGCCGCGCGACGTGGTTTCCCGCGCGATAGAGCACGAACGGCTTAAAACCGGCAGCGATTATGTCTACCTTGATTTATCCGCCATGAAGCCGGCTTTTATAAGGCAGCGTTTCCCGCATATATACCAAACGTGTCTGCACGCGGGCATTGATATAACAAAGCAGCCGATACCCGTAGTGCCCGCCATGCATTATTTTTGCGGCGGCGTGTACGTAGATTTAAAAGCGCGCACCACAATTGCCAACCTAAACGCCGTCGGCGAATGCGCCTGCAACGGCTACCACGGCGCAAACCGCCTGGCCAGCACCTCGCTGCTGGAAGCCTGCGCGACAGCCAGCCTCTGCGCGAAAGAAGATATCAAAGAAATTAAAGCCCAAAAATTCTATCTGCCAAAACCCAAAAATTGGCAATCACCCGCCAAAGAGGCCGATAAAAATTTGATAACGCAGGATATTTATGTAATTAAAAACACAATGTGGAATTACGTGGGGTTGATGCGAAGCGAAAACCGCCTTTTACGCGCCGAGCAAATTTTGCGCCATATGCACAACCAGATAAATCAGTTTTACCAGGGCTTCCGCATGAGCCAGGAGCTTTTAAACCTACGCAATGCCGCCCAAACGGCGCTGCTTATCACCTACGCCGCCCTAAAAAACAAACAAAGCCTCGGCGCGCATTACAGGGAGGATTAAGGCTGTTTAAAAAAATGCCGTCATTGCGAGCCGCAGGCGCGGCAATCTCATAAAATCCGTTTCCTATAAGTAGGTAACTACTCTAATGAGATTGCCGCGCCTGCGGCCCGCAATGACGATAAAATTTCGCAATGACAATGACGTAGTGTGGCGGGTTTTTTTGCCTGCCTTTACTCGTCTATATTCTTTATGGCTTCTTTTAAAGAATCTCTCCAATAAGGTATTTTTATGCCAAAATCGCGCTTGATTTTGGCTTTGCTTAAAACGCTGTAATGCGGCCGCTTGGCCGAGCTGGGGTAATCCTGGGACTCTATGGGCAAAACCTCGCAGTCTATGTTTTTAAGGGTGACAATCTCGCGCGCAAAGCCGTACCACGCGCAAACGCCTTCGTTGGAATAATGGTAAATCTTTTTTACGCCGTTTTTAACCACGGGTATTAGGCCTTCTATGATAGTGGCCAAATCGCCGGCGTAAGTGGGCGAGCCTATCTGGTCGTAGATAACTTTGATTTCTTTACTTTTGCGCGCCAGTTTAATAATGCTTTTAACAAAATTGTTGCCGTAGGGCGAATACATCCACGAGCTCCTTAAAATAACGCAGTTGTCGGCGTTTTTAAGTAAAAAAAGCTCCCCCTCCAACTTTGTCTGGCCGTATACCGACAGCGGGTGCGGGGTATCGTTT